>CAZMMB010000137.1:0-5085 GCA_964567325.1 uncultured Oscillospiraceae bacterium | reverse complement strand
GTTCTTTCTTTCTCTGAAAGATTTAAGTCCGTCCGTAGCCTTTCTAGTATTGGAATGCTTCTTCTAACATGGCATGCTGTACCATCGCAAACTTTGATAATATATTTTCCTTTTGCCTCCAAGGAAAAATTTTCGTAAAAGGTGGCAACGCTGTATATGCTGGCCTCACTTACTCTAAGACGCTTTGAAATATAAGGGAAGAATTCTTTAGGTAAGTATCGGTACTTTTCTTGTATTCCCTGTAAAATTGCTATAACCGAGCTAGGATCTGTACCAAACTCATTAATTATTTCATCGATAGCTGTGTGTTCAAATGTATTTTTCATGCTTACCTCCTTTAAAAATAGCTGACTTTTATTTTTTTGTTCATCTTTTCCAGGCATTTTGCCAGCTCGTCTATCAGTTGCATTTTGATGTTCAAATCAAGGGGTAGCATTGGATTCTGATGAGCAGGGTTCATAGCGCGCCCAACGAAAAAGTTAATATCGGTTGCTTCTTGAAAAAGTTTGCGGGCAATTTGCGAGGCTCCATCTTGATTTTGTCCCCATTCAACATATCTATTGTTATCCGCTAGATAATCTTTGGCATATTCCAAGACCCGATTTATGGTTATAACACCTTCTGTAACTAAATCGACCCCCTGAATTTTGGCGGTAGGGGGGATATCCGGATCCACATAAACGGACATGCTACAATCTAGCGCTTTGTTTAGGTGTTCAGCCGCAAGGTTAGATGTTGTGCCACCGCAAACAATGTGTTTACCTTCCTTTGAAAAGAATAGGGACATCATTTTGGTAACATCCCTGGGATCCTCAGGGGGGCCTATGAGCAGGTTAATTTGTTTTCTTTTTCTTATTTTGATAGTACATACCGTTGTATCATCACCGGGTTGCCCTTCATATAGCTCTTTGCACAGGTCAAGAAGCATTGCACTGATAGTCTTGGCATTTAGGCTGGGTCTATAAAATCTTTCAAGAAAGCTATAAATATCGCTATAATCCCAACCGAAATCGAAGGCACCCCCGACACCGGCATGCAATACCCCGTCGCTCATTGCGATGAAAACATCGTTTTCCCTCAGGCTAACTTTGGACTTGAGTATTTTTTTGCCATCAATGGTTTCCGAAATAATTGGATATTTGAACCTTTTACCATCGCGAAGCATAATAACATTGGGATTATCATATTGAATAATCTCAGCCTGACGGTGATTGGTAATGCGGATTATTGTAAATGTTGAATATGCCAACTGGCGAACCTTGCAAATTGGTAGGGTAGAAACGATGGTGGAAATACAATCTTCCATGGGCATGGAATTGGCCATCATGGTAGACAAAATCTTTGATGTTAGGGTAGATAAAATACATGCCTTAACACCGCTACCTAGTCCATCTGCCAAAACAACAATTGTGGAATCCTTGTCATCAGTGGCTGTTTCTATATGGTCGCCACAGAGAACCTCGCCGTGCCTGCTCAATGATAAATGTCCGGTTTCAATGCAATAATTATCAATCATAGAGTGACTCCTTGAGCTTTGTCAGAGCAACTTTTGTTTCTGCTGTTGTTTCGCCCAACAAGGATGCTATTTCCTGAACCGTGCGCATTTGTTTTTCAATAACCTTATCGGTTACTGCAATTGTTTTGCGGCTCAAATCCTGCCGATTTTCTTTTTCTGTAACCTCCTTAGTGACATCGCGCATTATGCATATAATAATGTGGAAATCTTTATCATAGATTACAGTTTGCTCTACATATTTTTTATATTCGGCCAAATATTCTTTTTTGGCAAATGTATTTATGCCCTTGTGATAGGCATTTATGAAGGGGGTTGGATCCAATACCCTTACTAGCTGATCCTTAAGGATTTCGCCAGGGGAACTTATATTTATAAGTTCGCAGGCAGCTTCATTTACTAGCTGAACTTCGAACTTTTCATTTATAACAAGTATAGCGTTGGGGGTGTGGCTGATAATAGTATCAGAAAAGCTTTCAGCCTTCTCTTTTAAAAATGGCAAACACATTGTTAAATCAGCCTTGCCGTCTATGATTGCCCTTGCTTTTTCTCGGCAAGTATTATAGCCACATGAACCACAGTTCAATTCATGCTCTTCTTTGGTTTTTCCCATTTGCCTTAGGACATCTTTAATTACAGAATCAGCTATATGGATTTTGCGGGGAGCCAGGGATATGAACTCCTTATTTAAACCCTCAAGCCTCTCTTTGGGTAAAACAAGCTTATCCTTGCCCGAAAAATTGGAAACCGAAATATAGTTGCTCACAGGATTCGGTTTTTTTTGATCCATTGCTGGCCCGTTGATGCAACTACCTTGGCAGGCTGACATTTCTATAAAACATTTATCCATTGTACCTTGCTTAATATTTTTAATTGCTTCAATGCAGTTTTCTATTCCGTCAATTGCTAAATATGTATAGTCTGGATGATTTGTGGTCATGGTTTTCAAAATTCCTCCCGTCGTAGGGAAGATTCTTGACCTAATAGGGTTGGCGGTTTCATCCATAGTTTCAAATTGAACACCTTCCTTTTCAAGCCAAGGGGTCAATTCTTCAAAGGTTAAAACACAGTCGACATCATTATGGCAAATTTCCAACTCTGCCTTTTTTGATATGCAGGGACCTAGAAAAACAGTTTTAATATCCCCGTGTCGAAGTTTTAAATCACGGCAATGGGCATGCATAGGAGATTTTACGGGGGCCAAACATCCTCTTATTTCAGGATAGTATTTTTGAATCAGCAGGTTGATAGTATGGCAGCAGGTGGAGATGATCACCTGGGATTTTCCCTGGTCCACAAGGTTTTCATATTGCCTGGCAACCATACTTGCCCCGATAGCCGTTTCTTCTACACCAGTAAAGCCAAGGTCTAACAGGGCCTTTTCCATAGATGCAAAGGAAATATTGTCATAGTTAGATATGAAGGATGGGGCAAGGCTGGCAAAAACGGGTTTTTTACTGGCAATATAGCCTTTTACTATATCTACATCATTTCTAATCTCTTTGGCATTTTGTGGGCATGACAAAAAACAATGGCCACACAGAATGCAGTCATCGGCTATAATATGGGCTTGGTTTTCTGAAAACCTAATGGATTTTACCGGGCAGGTTCGTATACATTTATAACAATTTTTGCAATTAGATTTTTTCAGTTTTAAATACTCGTTCATTTCATTCCACCATTTCCTTAACCTTTTGTTAGCTCGTTTGGGAAGTTAGCCTAGTTTGCACCTCAGTATCAAAAAAATCTATTACCTTTTCCCTGTGCACAGAAAAAATAGTATCATTAATTTTTACGCACACACCGTTCATACAATCGCCCATGCAGAAGGCACCGGTTAGGGAAACCTGATCATTGAGTCCTCTTTGGCATAGCACCTGCTTAAGTTGTTCAATAACCTGTTGAGAGCCTTTGACATGGCAGGAGGAACCTATACAGACTGTAATTTTCATAGTTTTTCCTTTCATAACAATCGGTTATGTTTCATCTTTAGGCTATCAGGAAAATAAGCTAAAGTGAAATATAAATAGCTCATATTGATATTGCAATATCGATATATCAATATCGAGTTAAACAAGACGTCCTCTGATAATCGAATCGATAAACCCTGTTTAATTGTCGGTTTTTTGTGGGATTTCACTGGCGAAAGAGGAGCTGTGGATAGTATTTTGTAAAAGAAGGGGGCCAATTATCCTAAATTGTAACAAGCGGTATATGAAATCTGCATATCTGCATGCAGATAAACATATACCTATTCTTAGGGCCTTGCCGGCTATTTAATATCATCAAATGCGAGTTCGTTTTTCACTTCGTATAGCTTGTTTAAGAATAACTTATCTAAGGGAGAAAGCCTGTAGCCCCTGGAATAGATTAAAACATCTTTAAATAAGTTATTGGTGGTTTTACAATTTCTTTGGACTAGCTGGTAGCGGTCAAGCAGGTGTTTGGGAATAGGGGACACCCAGATGAATGTATAGGGCACCCTAGTCAGCAATTCCATTTGGCTGCCCCGCTCATACAGGTATATCCTTTTAGAATTGTACTGGCCTTCCAATGAATCAGCGGGTCTAATTTCCGGATTAAGAATGTAGGGTATAATATTGTCGCTATGGGCAATCTCAATGGAGCTATGAACTAAGCTATCATAGTCAATTTCATCGTCATCAGCCATAGGATGCTCTTTAGACATCAGGACAAGGCGGGAAAATTCCCATATTGTTTCCGCCTTCAAACCTTTTCGCTGAAGGTAGTCTAGGAAATAGTTCTCGTACAAGTTTTGATATCGAATAATTCCCAAATTATAGCCTTTGTCGGCAAGGTTGGAGATTGTCTGAAGGGAATTTGTTTCTTGTAAGGTGACATCAACACCTTCACTTAACTTTAATTCAGAGGCAAAGTTGGCAAAACTCGCCGAAATATAGCTAACCCGGGGGATAGATATTTTAATAGATTGGTAATTTTCATATTGCTCGGAAGAGATATAAATGGATTTCATCTTGTCAAGTTGCACTAAGATGCGCTTGGCGTAGATGAGAAACTTTTTGCCCTGGCTAGTTGGTATTACGCCTCTAGAACTTCGTTCAAATATAACAATTCCTAAACTATCTTCAAGTTCTTTGATTGCCTTGCTCAAGTTGGGTTGTGCCATAAAAAGGTTTTCAGCTGCCTGAGATATGGAACCGGTTTTTTCAACTTCTACGGCATATTTAAAATGTAATGTATTCATTGATGGCACCTCTATGATTTCTTCATTTGATCTCTCAAATGCAAGGATAAGGTTGCAAGTGAAGCGGCCAAATTTTCATCTTGGACTAAAACATTGTCAGGGACATTGAGTTTTATAAGGGAAAAATTCCATATTGCCTTAATTCCGCTGTTTACAAGTTTGTCCGCAATGCCCTGGGCAAACTCACCTGGCACTGCAATAATGCCAATATGTATGTGCATCCTTTCTGCTAGTCTTTTGAGTTGGCTGAGTGGGAAGATTCTTTTTCCGGAAATAACATTGTTAACGACCGATTCATCTATATCAAAAGCGGATACTATATTAAGACCAAATTTTTCAAACTCAT
>CAZMMB010000136.1:387-5203 GCA_964567325.1 uncultured Oscillospiraceae bacterium | reverse complement strand
GCTACAACTCCAGCTCCTACTGTCCTGCCACCTTCACGGATAGCAAAACGCAATCCTTCTTCTATGGCAATGGGGGTAATCAATTCGATTTCCATCTGGATATTATCACCAGGCATGCACATCTCAACGCCCTCTGGCAGAGATACGTCACCGGTTACGTCCGTTGTCCTGAAATAGAATTGGGGTCTGTAGCCGTTGAAGAAAGGTGTATGCCTTCCGCCCTCTTCCTTCTTCAGCACATAAACCTCCGCTGAAAATTTGGTGTGAGGATTGATAGAACCGGGCTTTGCAAGCACCTGTCCTCTCTCAATGTCAGTCCTTTGCACACCCCTGAGCAGGGCACCAATATTATCACCAGCTTGGGCCTGGTCCAGGAGCTTTCTGAACATCTCTACTCCGGTTACTACTACTTTTCTTCTCTCTTCGCTCAAGCCAACAATTTCTACCTCATCGGAGACCTTTAAGATTCCTCTTTCCACCCTACCGGTAGCTACAGTTCCACGACCAGTTATGGAGAAGACATCTTCAACAGGCATGAGGAAGGCTTTTTCCGTTGCCCTTACGGGTTCGGGTATATAGCTGTCTACTGCTTCGAATAACTCCACTATCTTATCTCCCCATGGCCCATCGGGGTCTTCTAAGGCTTCAAGGGCAGACCCACTCACTATCGGTGTATCGTCGCCGGGAAATTCATACATGTCCAAAAGTTCCCTTACTTCCATTTCCACAAGCTCTAAGAGTTCCTCGTCATCCACCATATCGCATTTGTTTAGAAATACTATGATATAGGGTACCCCTACCTGTCTTGACAAGAGTATATGTTCCCTAGTCTGAGGCATTGGGCCATCCGTTGCTGCAACTACCAGGATTGCCCCGTCCATCTGGGCTGCCCCTGTTATCATGTTCTTTACATAGTCAGCGTGACCTGGGCAGTCAACATGAGCATAGTGACGATTAGGTGTCTCATACTCTACGTGAGAAGTGGCGATTGTTATCCCTCTTTCCTTCTCTTCCGGTGCCTTGTCAATCATATCGAATGCTACCATTTCACCTAGGCCATATCTCTTATTCAGCGTCTTGGTGATGGCCGCTGTAAGAGTGGTCTTTCCGTGGTCTACATGCCCTATTGTTCCTATATTCACATGGGGCTTTGTACGTTCAAATTTAGTTTTTGCCATTCCATCTTCCTCCTTTTATTCCGGTCTATTTACTAATCTTATCTAACAAGTTATTAGGCAGTTTTTCAAAGTGATCAAACTGCATTACATAAACACCGCGTCCTTGTGTTTTTGAGCGCAAGTCTGTGGCATAACCAAACATTTCAGATAGGGGGGCAAAACCACTAATGTGGGCTATGCCCGATTTCATATCAGTGCCATCAATTCTCCCTCTTCGTGAATTAAAATCACCGATTACATCTCCCATGTATTCTTCTGGCGCCGTTACCTCTACCTTAAATATTGGTTCTAAAAGCGCAGGCTTTGCCTTTTTAGCTGCTTCACGAAAGGCCATCGATCCTGCAATCTTAAATGCCATTTCTGATGAATCCACCTCATGAAAGGACCCATCATAGAGTTCAACATTCACATCCACCACCTGATAGCCAGCCAGCGGACCGGAAAGCATGGCCTCCCGTATGCCTTCACCAATTTTAGGAATGTACTCTTTAGGAACCGCTCCTCCTACCACCGTACTTTTAAAATCAAAGCCTGAACCAGGTTCAGCCGGTGTTACACGGATCTTTACATGACCATATTGACCGCGGCCACCACTTTGTTTGGCATATTTATAATCCACATCTGCAGGTGCTGTAAGTGTTTCCTTATATGAAACCTGTGGCTTGCCTACATTAGCTTCTACCTTGAATTCCCTGAGCAAGCGATCGACGATGATTTCTAAATGCAACTCACCCATCCCAGCAATTATAGTCTGGCCGGTTTCACTATTTGTATAAGCTTTAAATGTGGGGTCTTCCTCCGCCAGTTTTAAGAGGGCAATACCCATTTTATCCTGCCCTGCCTTAGTCTTAGGTTCTATTGCAATTTCAATTACCGGATCTGGAAACTCCATTGATTCCAAGATAATTGGATGCTTTTCATCGCAGAGCGTATCTCCTGTAGTAGTGTTTTTTAAACCTACAGCAGCAACTATTTCTCCTGCATAAACCGTTTCTACTTCAGCCCTGTGATTTGCGTGCATTCTTAATATTCTCCCTATGCGCTCCTTCCTCTCTTTTATAGAGTTATATACATAGGACCCAGAATTTAAGCTTCCGGAATAAACCCTGAAAAAGGCTAACTTGCCAACGAAAGGATCGGACATAATCTTAAAGGCCAGCGCCGAAAAAGGCTCTCCATCTTCAGATATTCTTTCTGCTTCCTCTCCAGTTTTAGGCAAGACACCCTTAATAGGTGGTATGTCTGTAGGAGAGGGCATATAATCTACTACTGCATCAAGCAAGGGCTGAACACCCTTGTTCTTATATGAGGATCCGCACAATACAGGAATTATCGTTCCCGCTATTGTCATTTTCCTTATGCTTCTTTTTATCTCTGCCTTTGTAAGTTCTTCCCCTTCTAAATATTTCATCATTACATCTTCATCTGCTTCTGCAACAGCCTCAATAAGGTCATTTCTATATTCCTGCGCTTGGGCCAGCATTTCAGCAGGTATTTCTGTAATCTGCATGTCCTTTCCAAGGTCATCCTTGTATATCTCCGCATTCATTTCCACTAGGTCTATCACGCCAAGAAACTTGTCTTCGCTTCCTATGGGGAGCTGAATGGGTACAGCATTAGCCTTAAGCCTACTCTTTACCATATCAACTACACCTAGATAATCCGCACCTATGATATCCATTTTATTTACAAATATCATCCTAGGCACATTATATCTTTCAGCCTGCCTCCAAACAGTTTCTGATTGTGGTTCTACGCCACCTTTTGCACAGAGAACAGTCACTGCACCATCAAGTACTCGAAGGGATCTTTCCACTTCCACAGTAAAGTCCACATGGCCTGGCGTATCTATGATGTTTACTCTAGTATCCTTCCATTGGGCCGTTGTTGCAGCTGAAGTTATAGTAATGCCCCTTTCCTGCTCCTGCTCCATCCAGTCCATCGTAGCCGCACCCTCATGCACCTCCCCCATTCTATGGGTTTTCCCCGTATAGAATAGGATTCTTTCCGTAGTTGTCGTCTTGCCGGCATCAATATGGGCCATGATTCCTATATTCCTTGTCTTTTCCAAGGGAAACTCTCTGGACATTTTCTCAACTCCTTTCTACAACATTATTGTCTAACGGTATTACTACCATCTGTAATGGGCAAAAGCCTTGTTAGCCTCCGCCATCTTATGTGTATCTTCTTTCTTTTTAACCGATGCCCCAGCTCCATTTGAAGCATCTAAAATTTCCTTGGCTAGCCTTTCATCCATGGTGCGTTCGCCTCTGGCTTTAGTGTATCTAACCAACCATCTCAGTCCTAGGGTTTGACGCCTTTCGGCTCTTACTTCCACGGGCACCTGGTAATTGGCACCTCCAACGCGTCGCGCTTTTACTTCAACAACCGGCATAATGTTGTTAATAGCCTTCTGGAAAACATCCAAAGGTTCCTCACCGGTTACCTGCTTAATCCTATCAAACGCGTCGTAGACTATTCCTTGCGCAACTCCCTTTTTCCCATCCAGCATTATTCCGTTAATTAATTTCGCAACAACAACGCTGCCATAAATAGGATCGGGGAGCACTTCTCTTTTAGGTATACTACCTTTTCTTGGCACTTCTCTTCCCTCCTCGTTTGCACTCAGGCATACTTCCTCGGTACTCGACCCTGATTTAACAAGGCCGTGGTGCCACTCAATCTATAATCAAGGGCACATTTATAAAATCTACCTACGAAACTACCTCTGCACTCATAAATCAATTATTATTTTTTCTTGGCTCTCTTTGCCCCATACTTTGAGCGGGCCTGGCCCCTGTCTGCTACGCCTGCTGTATCCAAGGTTCCCCTGACAACATGGTATCTGACACCGGGCAGGTCTTTAACCCTTCCGCCCCTGATCAAAACAACGCTATGTTCCTGAAGATTGTGCCCAATCCCTGGGATATAGGCTGTTACTTCAATACCATTGGTTAACCGAACCCTAGCCACCTTCCTCAAAGCGGAGTTGGGCTTCTTTGGCGTAACCGTTTTTACGGAAGTGCACACGCCCCTTTTTTGTGGTGCATCAATATCAGTCAACTCTCTTCTTATAGAGTTGAGCCCTTTCTGCAAGGCGGGGGCTTGAGATTTCTTGATAGATCTTGTTCTTCCTTCCCTTACCAATTGATTAATTGTTGGCATTCCTTCTCCTTTCCTGATGTAATACTTCCTCTTTGTGTTAATACTACAACATATTATTTTATTTAATCCACAAATGGTTTAAATCTCAGAATGAACCGGCGTTTAGTATACACCGCCGGCTCTTCATTGTCAATCTTTTGTTTTTAAGTCCCCATTGGAACTAAATTATTTCATCCATCTCCGCTACCGATTGATACAAGGCTGTAATGTCTCCTTGGGCCAATTCTTGGATGGAAACCTCCTGGTTGTCTATGCCATTTTCACCGTTTATACCCTCCTCAATCAGCTTATAGGATTCCATATATTCCGTGTTTACACCATAGTCTAAACCTATATCCTTGTACCTCTTCATGCCCGTCCCAGCTGGTATCAATTTGCCTATGATAACATTTTCCTTAAGTCCCAACAGGTTATCCGTCTTTCCTTTTATGGCCGCATCCGTAAGCACCCTGGTTGTCTCCTGGAAGGAGGCC
>CAZMMB010000136.1:0-377 GCA_964567325.1 uncultured Oscillospiraceae bacterium | reverse complement strand
GGAGGCCGCCGAGAGGAAAGAATTTGTGGCCAATGAGGCTTTGGTAATACCCAGGAGGACGCGATTGGCCTTGGCTGGCTCTAAACCCTCTTTTCCTGCAATTTTCTCATTGGCATCCTCTAGTTCAAGCAAGCTATAAAGGCCGCCTGGCAAGAGTTCCGTATCACCTGCATCTTCAATTTTGTATTTCGCTAGCATCTGACTTAGTATTACTTCAACATGTTTATCATTTATATCTACACCCTGATTTTTATATACCCTCTGTACTTCTTTTAACAAATACTGATAGACACCTTCAATTCCATTAAGCCTTAAGATGTCGTGGGGATTAAGAGGCCCTTGTGTAATTGCATCGCCTGTCAAAATGAAATCACCCT
>CAZMMB010000135.1:0-5210 GCA_964567325.1 uncultured Oscillospiraceae bacterium | reverse complement strand
AACATACTTGTTGCCGTATCTTATTAAAAACATATATAGGAGAATCTCCCCAACAATGAAGATTACAAATCCTCCCCAAAGGGATAATAACAGGGCTTGATCCTTATCAAGGGTAAGGGAAATTTGTATACCGGCAAAAATTTGAAAAAGGATAATAAGGGCAAAGGTCTTATATGAAGCAAATGCATATTGAGATTGCAGCCTTGAAACCCATCCCAGAAATCCCCTGGTCGGCAAGCTTTTTTGCTGGGTCACAGCCGGGAGTAGGAAAAAATCTAATTCCGCAAGAGAGATGATGTCACCGTACTCCACCTCTTTGGTCCCTTCTAGCTTCTCCCCATTGACTTTCACACCCGCCTTGGAAGACAGGTCTGTAAGATGCCACCTTCGCCCTTCGTATCTGAGTACAGCATGGCTACGGGATATATATGGTAGGTTTATTACAATATCGGACAGCCTGCTTCGCCCTATGGAATTTTCCCAGTGTTTAACCGGTATGCTGTCACCATTGGGGATATCCAAAAATCCCCAAACCTTGTCATAACCGTCGCTATGCAACAAGGGTATTACACAGCGTAAAAGTATTGCAAGGGCTAAAAAGGGAAATATCCATCTTGCGCAGGAAGTAAATAAGATGGCCGGCCCCTCTAGCCCTTGGAAGATGACGACCGTATTCATGTAATTGGTAAAGAGGAACACTAAATGCCTTACCCCCTCAATAAACCAGGTTAGTAAGTCGGAAGCCAACGACATCATTCTATTGAGAATTAAATTCATCTTGTCTTCGCCTCTTAATTTGCACTATCTGGAAATTTCCCATAGGTATAGTGAAGCCACTGACCCATATGGGGAATATCTTTCCCTATAGAGTTGGAAGTCTTTCCTAGTCAAGTTTTCATGATGGTAAAGCCTGCACATCCCCCTTTTTATGGCTAAGTCATTCCAGCTTACTATGTCGGGCCTTTCCATTGAAAAAAGCATGAGCATTTCAGCTGTCCATATTCCAACACCATGCAGTGAAGTAAGTTTTCTAATAACCTCTTCGTCCGGCAAGAATTCAAGTTCTGCAATATTTAAGTCCCCATTTAAAACGGCTTCAGCGCAACCGCGAATATAGGATACTTTTCTATGGCTCATACCGCACTTTTGGATATCTTTATCGCTGGCCCTAACAATGGAATCAGCTGTTATACTTCCCAACAATTCATTCAATCTGTGCCAGATAGTGGCGGCGGCCTTGCCGGATATCTGCTGGCCAACGATGCTATTTATCAAGGCTGTAAATAGGTCTGGAATCACTTCCCTTTTTACCATTCCGATTCTATCTATTGCCTGGGCTAATTTCTCGTCTTTCCCCTTTAGATATTCAATTTCTCTTTTACCATACTTAAAAAAATGCATCTTGCTCCTTTTACAACAACTGGAAACCGGCCCTATCACAATTAGGATAGGTGACTGCCTTCTAAACCATCAGCTGGCAAATATCACCGCTAAAGCCCAGCGGATCTTCCACCGTGAGCCCTTCTATTAACAAGGCTTGGTTAAATAGAAGCCTTGTATATAAAGCCAGCAAATCCTTATCATCATTATATACCTTTTTTATCGCCTCATATACCTGGTGGTTGGGATTAATCTCCAATATTTTGCTGGCACTTATGTCATTACCCACAGGCATAGACCTAAGCACCTTTTCCATTTCTATGCTGACCTCTCCTTCTGCAGACAAGCAGACAGGGTGAGATTTTAGGCGTTTAGACAAACGAACTTCCGCAACCTTATCCCCTAAAATTTCCTTCATAGCCAGGAGAATGTCTTTTGTAGTTTCCTCATCTCGGTTATCAGAATTGCTGTCCTCTTTTTCCCCTAGCTCCAGTTCGCTATCGGAAACTGATTTAAATTCCTTTTCCTTAAAAGTTTGCAGCATCCGAATTGCAAACTCATCAACCTCTTCAGTAAAGTAAAGGATCTCATAACCCTTATCCGAGATTAATTCTATCTGTGGTAATTTGTTGATTTTATCAGTGCTTTCACCTGATGCAAAATAGATATATTTCTGGTCTTCCTTCATCCGGGAAACATATTCGTCTAAAGTTACCATTTTTTCTTCAGTAGAAGAATAGAAGAGTAAAAGGTCTTGGAGTTCTTCCTTGTTCGCCCCAAAATCATTATATATACCAAACTTCAACTGCCTTCCAAAGGAAGTATAGAATTTTTCATAGGCCTCTCTGTCCACCTTCAGGAGGCTTAACAACTCGCTTTTTATCTTGTTTTTTATATTCTTTCCAATTAATTTTAACTGCCGGTTATGCTGGAGCATCTCCCTGGATATATTAAGAGATAAGTCTTCCGAGTCTACCATCCCTTTTACAAAACTGAAATAATCCGGTAATAGGTCAGGACATTTGTCCATAATGAGGACTCCGTTTGCATAAAGTGCCAAACCTTTTTCATATTCTTTGGTATAAAAATCATAGGGAATTTTCTCAGGTATAAACATTATAGACCTGAAACTGACCACTCCATCAGCTGCTAAATGAATGTGCCTTAGGGGTTTGTCAAATCCATAGTGCTTTTCTGCATAAAAGTTGTCATAATCCTCCTGTTTAAGTTCACTCTTGTTCTTGCGCCAGATGGGGACCATGCTGTTTACAACCTGCTCTTCCACCACATCTATGTATTCGTCCTGGGTCCCCTCTTTTAATTTTCGGGTGGGAATGTCCATTTTAATGGGATAGCGTATGAAATCCGAATACTTTTTTACAAGACCCTTAAGACGATACTCATCCAAAAACAAATCATAGTTCTCATCTTCGGTGTTCTCTTTAATCTTTAGTATTATTTCCGTGCCCAACTCAGCCTTGTCACATGGGGAAATAGTATATCCATCCGTCCCTGTAGATTCCCACTTATAGGCCTCCTCACTAGCTAAGGCCTTGCTTATAACCGTCACCTGATCGGAAACCATAAAGGCCGAATAGAAACCTACACCAAATTGCCCAATTATATCATAGCCATCCTTGGCCTGGTTTTCCTTTTTGAAATTTAAGGAACCACTCTTTGCTATAATTCCCAGGTTATCGCTTAACTCCTCCCTGGTCATGCCGATGCCCGTATCAATTACTTTTAAAAAGCGCTTGTCCTTATCTAGGGAAATTTTAATATAATAGTCTTCCTGATTAAAACTTATGTTTTCATCCGTCAAGGCTATATAGTAAATTTTATCGATTGCATCGCTAGCATTCGATAGAAGTTCTCGTAAAAATATCTCCCGATTTGTATAGATTGAATTAATCATAAGTTCCAATAACCGCTTAGATTCCGCTTTAAATTGTCTTTTAGCCATATATATACCTCCATATTATTAAATTATATTATTTTTTCTAAATATTCGGCTGCTGGAAGGAAGTCAAGTGACAAAACTTTTTTCTCCAAAGTTTTAAAGTTCTCCACACCCAATAGACTTTCCAAGTATGGTTTTACCTCCTGGAAACAATTTAGGGCTTTCATATCACTTTCATATAGGTAATGTAAAAATTCTTGTATGTCCCCCTTGGGCTGAACTTCGACCACCTGGAATTCCTGACCCTGATCCTGATTCCTTTGTTCTGGTTTCTTTTCATACTTTGTCAGGCTTCCCCAGTCCACATCAAAGCAAGCGGTAAAAACAAAGGTGCTTCCCTGCCCTTTCTTGCTTTCAACTTCCAGGCTTCCATCCATTAGTTCTGCAAGACTTTTGCAAATGGCTAAACCCAGGCCCGTTCCCCCGTATTCCCGTGTGGTAGATCTGTCAGCCTGTTCAAAGGCAATAAACAATCGGTCCTGCTCTTCCTGGCTTAAACCAATTCCTGTATCGCTTATAGAAAATTTAAGTTTTGCCTGATCGCTCACTCTTTCCGCAAGGTCAACAGATATTTTCACATGTCCTTCCTTTGTAAATTTGACCGCATTATCAACTAAGTTTGACACTATTTCAATCAGTCTTAGTGGGTCGCTATTGATGCGGTCAGGAACATCAGGACCAACCGCCAGGATAAAGTCCAAGCCTTTATCTCCAGCCTCCTTTTTTAAAAAAACCAGGTTGTCTTCTATAGTCTCCCTTAAAGAAAATTTGATTTTTTCAAAACTCATTCTCCCAGCCTTTATCTTGGAAAAATCAAGTATATCGTTTATAATCCTCAAAAGGGAGGATGAGGACCCATGTATTCTTGTTAAATATTCTTTCTGTACATCAGTTAGGTTGGTTTCCAGGGCCAGGTGGGCTGTTCCTATAATCGAATTCATAGGTGTCCGTATTTCATGGCTCATATTTGCCAAAAATTGTGCCTTGATTTGCTCCGCTTCCCGCGCCTCGCCCAGGGCTACTTCCAATTGACTCCTCTGCTTTTGGAGGCTTTCAATGTTACCTTTGAGCCTGTCTAGCATAGCCCTCAGGGCCTTTGCCAATACCCCCAATTCATTCCTTGATTCATAGGCTATTTCTGTGTTCAGGTCACCTCCCGCTATTTTTTCAGCATTTGTTGCTATATGTCCTAATGGGTCGGTTATAATGCGGCGTACATAAAGGTACATTAAGCTGCCTACTAGCAATACCAAAGCAATTTCCAAAAAAATCGCATTTAACAAAGTCCTTTTCCTTAGGGCATTGATGTCTTCCACTGATGTACCTGTAGCAAATGCACCTAAGACATTACCATCGGGGTCAAGGACAGGATTATAGGCAACAACATAAGGTATGTCTAAAACATTGGCTTGGCCTACATAGGTCTTCTTGTTTACCAGCACCTCTTTCGCAACTTCAGTATCCATTTTGGTTCCAATAGCCCTATCTCCATCTTGCATAACCGTAGTATTGACCCTTTCATCTCCTATGAATACAGAGAACTCGTTATTGGTCATAGCTTTTAAACCATCGACAAAGGCTGAATCTGTAACCGAATAACCTGTTGAAATTGCCCCTATAATTTCACCTTGGGAATTCCGAATAGGGGAACCAGTTCGAACGCTCATTTTAACTATGTTGCCTGCCTCGAATTGGGTTGTCATCTCCCCAGCCAGGGCTAAGCTAATATTTTTTTGTGAAAGAATCGAATCACCTGCCTTGTCCGAATGCAGACGTCCTATCACCCTTCCCTCCACATCAACAAATGTGACAAAATTTACTTTGGAATCGATAGACTTACCCATAGCATCAGCTATTTCCAAAAGTAATG
>CAZMMB010000134.1:0-5249 GCA_964567325.1 uncultured Oscillospiraceae bacterium | reverse complement strand
AAAAGAAAATATTGCTAGTTTGTTTGTCCATAGTCGTTTTTTCTTTGGCGGTACCCTTAGTTATGAAAGAAAATCTAAGGGGGGCTGATATAGTTTTCCTTGATGTTGGCCAAGGAGATTGTGTTCATATCAAGACAGAAAATGGAAAGAATGTATTGATAGACGGGGGTGGAAGCCGGAATTATGACACGGGGAAAAAGGTCCTCTTACCTTATTTGCTAAAAAATAGGGTTGGGAAAATTGATCTAGCCCTAGTAACCCACCTACATCAAGATCATTATGGGGGAATAGCATCCCTATGTAAATTGATGCCCGTTGAAAAATTAGGTGTTTATGAAGGATATATCCTGAAGGAGGAGAAATTAAAAAAAGATACGGGATTATCCCGGGAAGATATCCTATATATGGTTGCTGGCGATAAAATAACAATTGACGATAAAACAACTATCCATGTCCTGTATCCAAAAAAAATGGACAAGGAGAAATATAAAGAGGTTATGGCTGATGAAGAAGATGAAAATCATAGTTGTTTAGTCATGAAAGTTTTCTATGATGGCATTTCAATTTTGATAACGGGAGATGTAGGTTTTGAAGGGGAAGGCCATCTTTTGAACATGGGTAACAATCACGAGGGGGACTCGCTGGAGTCCCAAATCCTAAAGGTTGGACATCATGGGTCCAGATATTCCACTGGTGATGAATTCTTGGATTATGTGGATCCACGTATTGCAGTAATTCAATCCGGTAAGAATAATTTTGGTCATCCCCATCCTGATATAATTGAAAAGTTGAGAAAAAAAGGTATAATGATATTTAGAAATGATAGGCATGGGGCAGTCCTTCTAAAAATAAGGGGAAGGCAGCTAAAAATTCACACCATGCTGGGTGAGGTATGATTTTTCAATGTCGCGATACCAGGGAAGAAGTGAAGAACATGCATTTAAGAGGATCCAAAGGGATATAGGGGATGGAAATGTAAAATCCCTCCTCTTTTTTTATGGAGAAGAACAATACCTGATAAGGTGGGCAATAGATCAGCTTGTTGAACATTTTATAAATCCTACCAGCTCCCAGTTTAACACTAGTGTATTCGATTGGAACACTGTAACAATTGAGGAAATTGCAGAACAGTGCGAGACACTTCCTATGCTGTCAGAAAAAAGAATTGTACTTGTTGAAAATTTTCTAGATAACTTAAATGATTCAAAAGTGCAGGAACTAATCTCTTATCTAGGGCATATCCCTGATACATGTATATTAATTTTGATTTCAGATACTGTAGACAAGAGAAGGAAAATATATAAGACCATAAATTCAATAGGAAGTCCCTATGATTTCTGCAGGCTGCAGGAGGCAGATTTGCGCTCATTTATAAGGAAACGCTTGAGGCAGGGTGGAAAGCGGGCAGATTCAACCATAATACGGTTAATGATAGATATGTCAGGATATTTCGATAAAGAGTCGAATTACACCCTATACAGCATGGATAATGATATTAAAAAACTTATAGCCCATAGTGACGGGGACCGGATTACTGAGCTGGATTTAGTGGAAAGCCTGTCTAAAAATACTGAAAGCTATATCTTTCACATGATTGATGCTGTATCGCAAGGGAGGAAAGGTGAGGCCCTAGCCCTAATCCACAACCTATTGCAATCAGGGGAGAAATGGCAGAGACTTCTTGCCCTTATTTATTCTAGCTATGAGACTATATTAATCGTTAAGGAAATGATTGATGGGGGTTTTAGTTTGTCGGAAATTCACAGCAAGACCAAGATCCACAAATATCGGATTGAAATAACATCAAGGTTGGCAGGGCGATATAGCAAAAACCAGCTACAAAGGATTATCAGCAGCTGTTTCCAGGTAGATAAAAATATTAAATCTGGTTTGTTGGATTATAGACTAGCTATGGAAATGTTAATTGCCGGAATTTAAAAGGGGGAGAGGATGAAAGCGCAGGTAAAGGCTGACTTGATGCTAATAATGGTTACTTTGTTTTGGGGAGGATCCTATTTGTTGATAGATTTTTCCCTAATAGAATTGGATCCCTTTAATATTAATGCTCTTCGTTTCATAACGGCCTTCCTAGTGGCCTTTGCAATAGCTGGGAAAAGGCTAGTACCTGTAAATGGTATCACTATAAAATATGCGGCCTTATTAGGTTTTATCCTTATGATAGTATATTTAGGGGCAACCTTTGGGGTTAAATATACAAGCCTTTCCAATGCGGGATTTCTATGTGCCCTGACCGTGGTTGTTACACCTATTTTAGCCTTCTTTTTCAAGAAACAGCGACCTAATAGAAAACTTTTGCTAGCAGTGGTCCTAGCCCTTGTGGGCATAGCTTTTTTAACTCTTGATGAAAGCCTAAAACCTGCCTATGGGGATATTTTATGCATCCTATGTGCTGTGTCTTATGCAGTTCACCTTCTTCTGACAGAAACGGCAGTTAAAAAAGAAGGGGTGAATGTATTCCACCTTGGGGTATATCAACTAGGTTTTAGCGGCATGTATCAATTAATACTTTCAATTCTTACCGAAAAACCCCATTTCCCATCATCCAACAAGGTTTGGATTTCAATAATAGTCCTTTCTATATTTTGCACCGGTCTTTCCTTTGTGATACAAACCATTGCACAGCAGTACACCAGCGCATCCCATGTTGGTGTTATTTTTTCGCTGGAGCCGGTCTTTGCTGCACTGGTAGCATATTTTATAGCTAAGGAAGTTTTGTCAGGCAGGGCATATTTTGGTGCAGTTTTACTGGTAATAAGTTTATTTGTCATGGAGTTAGATTTAAAAAAAATATCCGCAAGACTAAAAAATACAATCTTTGGCCTAAACAACCTGTCGAATAAGGTTGAAAAATTATAGATTTAATTTATAATAGATGTGTTGGCCTATAGTTATATACATTATATATTGATTTAGCAATTATATTATACAGGAGGAAAGAAAATGACATTGGGGAACAATGGGTGCTGTGGTAGCTGTTGTTGTGAAAAGCCAGACTTCAGCCAGTTAGCACCGGTTTTGGAGGCTTATGGGAAAGTCCCGGGTAGTCTCATTACCATCTTGCAGCAAGCGCAGGAAATATATGGATATCTTTCAATGGATGCAATAAATTATATAGCTGAAAAGACAGAATTGAAGCCTGCACAAATTTACGGAGTGGCTACTTTCTATACTCAATTTAGATTGGCGCCAATAGGAAAGAATCTGATCATGTTGTGCAAGGGGACAGCTTGCCATGTAAATGGAGCTGATATGATAGAGGAAGCGATAGTGGAGGAACTGAATATTGAAGATGGTGAGACTACAGAGGATGGTATTTTCACATTGAACAATGTAGCTTGCCTAGGCTGTTGCAGTCTTGCCCCGGTCATGATGATAAAAAATCATGATGGAGACGAAACTTATGGGAATCTGACTAAGGATTCGGTCAGATCGATTCTTAGGGGGATAAAGAAAAAAGAGCAGGAGGTTGCACAATGAGAATTTTAGTCGGACAAGGCAGTTGCGGTGTTGCCAGTGGCGCAAAAAAGACTGCGGACGAATTTGTTAGGCAGATTGGCAACCTGGGCCTAGATAATATAAAAATTGAAAAAACCGGTTGTGTAGGGAGTTGTTTCCTAGAACCTATAGTAGATATCTATGATGATGAAGGTAAGCTTGAAATTAGATATGTTAAGGTTCAACCGGACAGGGTAACCGATATAGTTAACAAGCATCTTGTAGGTGGAGAGCCTGTCTGGGAATATGGGATTCCTGAGCTAGATCAAGGGTTCCTATCAAAGCAAAATAAAATAGTTCTGAGGAACTGCGGTATCATAAACCCTGAAAGAATAGATGAATACATAATGGTAGGCGGTTATGAGGCTACAAAAAAAGCCTTGACGGGAATGTCTCCGGAGGAAGTCATCGAAGAGATAAAGGGATCTGGGCTCAGGGGAAGGGGCGGTGCAGGTTTCCCGACCTGGTTTAAGTGGGATGCTGCCCGTAAAAATAGTGGGGAACAGAAATACATGGTCTGCAATGCTGACGAGGGGGATCCAGGAGCTTTTATGGATAGGAGTATTTTAGAGGGAGACCCCCATGCCTTGCTCGAGGGTATGATAATTGGGGCATATGCTATCGGTGCCTCTGAGGGGGTTATTTATGTTAGGGCAGAATATCCCCTAGCTATATCCCGTCTAGAAATTGCAATAAAACAGGCCAGAGATAAGGGATATATTGGAAAGAACATATTGGGAAGCGATTTTTCCTTTGATATAAGAATTAAAGCAGGGGCTGGTGCTTTTGTATGCGGTGAGGAGACCGCACTCATAGCCTCCTTAGAGGGGGAAAGGGGAATGCCAAGGTTAAAGCCACCCTTCCCAGCACAAAAAGGCTTTTGGCAGACACCTACGAATATAAATAATGTTGAAACTTTTGCTAATATTCCCTTTATTATTTCAAAAGGCGGTGGGGCCTTTGGTTCTTTGGGTACTGAAAAAAGCAAGGGGACAAAAGTCTTTGCCCTGGCTGGAAAAATTAAAAAAGGTGGTCTTGTAGAAGTGCCCATGGGTCTCCCGATTAAAGATGTTATTTTTGAAATAGGGGGCGGGATTAAGAATGATAAAAAATTTAAAGCTGTGCAAATGGGTGGCCCCTCCGGTGGCTGTATACCGGCTGACCTTGCGGATACCCCTGTTGACTATGAATCTATCACTAGTACCGGCGCTATTGTAGGTTCCGGTGGGATGATAGTAATGGATGAAAGCACCTGTATGGTGGATATGGCACGCTACTTCCTGGATTTCACAAAGAAAGAATCCTGCGGAAAATGCAATTATTGCCGCATCGGTACTATGAGAATGCTGGAAATTCTAGAGCGAATCACAAAGGGCCAGGGAAAAGATGGGGATATTGAACTTCTAGAAGAGTTGGCTTCTAAGGTCAAGGACGGTTCCATGTGTGGGCTTGGACAAACTGCTCCAAATCCCGTGCTCACTACAATTCGCTACTTTAGAAATGAATATGAGGACCATATATATAGGCATAAATGTACGGCGCATTCTTGCACTGAGCTACTGACTTTTACTATAGAGGATAATTGTACGGGCTGTACCCTATGTGCAAGGAAATGCCCCGTAAATGCAATAAGTGGTAAAGTTAGGGAAAAACACGTAATCGACCAGGATTTGTGTATAAAATGCGGAAAGTGCGAAGAAGTGTGTAAGTTCAATGCCGTCCTAAGGGATTAG
>CAZMMB010000133.1:0-5262 GCA_964567325.1 uncultured Oscillospiraceae bacterium | reverse complement strand
CTTCCTCCAAATCATCCTCAGAGGGGATGGTTACCCTGGTGTCTATATCAATAGTATGGGCATTGGCAATAGGAAATGTAGTAAAAGAGGGAATAGTGTTTTCAGGGTTGCTTTCTTCTTTTTTCTCTTTCTTTTCATTGTCTTCAGCCATGATTTAACCCTCCCTTGGCATTTAATTAGCTAATTTGCTTACACTGTAATTTGCCTTTTATTAATATTTTAAACGGTGGTATATAGTTTACCCCGCTTATACATTTTATAATCATGATTCAAACTGCAAGAGACTGATTAGCTAACCAAGAATATCTTTTCATCCTATGCCTTTCTATAGACATACCAATAGACCATCCCAACAAAAATTCCTCCGCCTACTATGTTGCCTAAGGTCACCGGAATCAAGTTATTGACCAAAAACCCTATCCAGCTCAAATGCACAAGCTCAGAATCGTAAAGCCCCGCTAGCATAAGGTAGTTTGGATTTGTTTTTGCAAGTATACCTGCAGGTATGTAATACATGTTTGCAACGCTATGCTCAAAGCCGGATGTGATAAAAAGCCATATAGGGAAAAAAATTGCCAGAATCTTGCCGGCCATAGCCTCAGACCCATAGGACATCCATACTGCTAGACAAACCAGCCAATTGCATAAAATCCCTAGGTAAAAGCCCTCAGTAAAACTGAGATTCACTTTATAAGTAGCTATCCTTAAGGTGACGGCCCCCAACATATCTCCACCACTAGAAAACAAGCCGGAATTTGCCATGAGATAGGCTATGAATATGGAACCTAAAAGATTCCCTACATATACTATTAGCCAGTTTCTGAACATTTTGGGCCAAGATACTTTCTTGTCCAGTACGGCAGCCAGGATTAAAGTATTGCCTGTAAACAATTCACCGCCGGCGAGAACAACCAGCATCAGTCCCGTTCCAAATATGGCCCCCGCCAAAGCCTTGCCCAAGCCATATGTAGCAGGCTCTGCCAAAAGATTAAATGCAGCCATGTTGGATCCCTCTGATGCAAAGGCAATAAAGACACCAGCTAAAAAACCTAAAATTAATAGTTTTCTAAAGCCCCCATCCACCTTATCTTTGGCCATGGCAATAGTATAATCTAGTATTTCTGCAGGCTTTAATACCTTTTTATCCATCAACAATCCTCCTGAAGGGCCATACCTTTAACTATATTTCTTAGCAGTATCACAGAGGTTACCGTGCCAACCCCACCAGGCACCGGCGTAATTGCCTTAACTTCTTTTTCCACCGCCTCAAAATCCACATCTCCACACATTTTCCCATCGATAAAGTTTATCCCGACGTCTATCACAATGCTGTGCTGGGAAAAATATTTCTTACCAAAGTTTTTGCCCCTACCCACCCCTGTTACTACTATATCGGCCTTTGATGTTATTTTCCATAAATCTACCGTCCTCGAATGACAAATTGTCACCGTTGTATTCTCCCTAAGTAATAACATGGATAAAGGTTTTCCCAAAACAAGGCTCCTGTTTACCACCACAATATTCTTACCCGTCAGATCTCCAAAATAATATCTAAGCAATTCTACCACAGCTTCTGGGGTACACGGCGCCAAGGCACTATTGTCATCAGCAAAAACCTTGGCCAAATTTACCGACCCCATAGAGTCTATATCTTTTTCCCATTTAATTGCCTTGCTTACCTCCTCGTTATTAATCCTATCGGGCAAGGGTCTGAACAACAAAATGCCATTGATATCCTCGCGTACATTTAGGGAATATATATGATTTAATAGGTTAGCTGTATCACTTGAATCATTTAATTCTATTCTTTCTGCTAATATCCCTAGAGTGTTGCAATTGCCAAGTATTCTGTCCTCATAGGCTATATCATCGGGATTGCTGCCTATGCGAATCAAGGCTAACTTGGGTGGATTTAAGCCTGCTATTTTTCGTTTTTCCACTGAATCTATAATTTCATCCTTAATTAAATCTGCTACAGGTTCCCCTTTTAATAACATAACTATATTCCTCCGTTAAATCCCTTCTAGATTCGAACTTGCATTTCAATCCTCTTTGAATCGCCATTTTAACTTTGGCACAGCGCTTAGCTGTACTTTCGCCTTTGACCCTAGTCCCAATTCCGGTTTTTTATTTAAACCCTCCTACGAACCTATTCAAAATTAGTATTAGAATGGCTTTTGACATTTATATCATAATAAGCTAGGGCTGTCAAAAATCAAACCCCATATTATCTTGCTTCCATATTATATCAAACATACCCAATAGCCGAAAAAACCCCTGTGGGTTTCCCAGCTAATAAACAATAGAAGTATAATGATTCAAATCTTTGCTATTTAAATATTTACCAGAGCAGAGGTTATGGTCCCATAAACATCAATGTGGCTTCACTTTGACCAAAACCATCCGGCAGGAGCAAGCCCCTGATGATCCCCCTTGCCTGATAATCCCCAATCACTATAGCATGGGATCTAGTTCGACCGAAAATGGCCAGGCTTCTTGTGCAGTCACCGGCAACCATGGCCTGCACCAACTGATGGGTAAGTTGAATATCCCTTTCAAGCAGACTTTGCCATTGTTCCTGCGACCAGTAAGGGTTTAAAGCCGCATAAGAATTAGATAATATAATAATATTCTGCCCCCATTGCTCCATCGCTTTAATAGCCTCATCCTCATCTTTATCAATGAGGGCTCTAGTCAACCTGTTCATCTGAATTACGCCTTGCATTAGCAGATTGTAGATATTTGCAGCATCGCTTTCGCTGTAATAGTTTGAAAAAATAGTGAAAATCTCATTAGGAACCTGTAAGAGTCTACTATATGTAGCTTCATAGCAGGGGGAGTCCCGCATCATGCATTCCGCCATAAACATGGAATATATAGCATCATTTAAATTTATCATGCGAAAAGCGTTTATAAGGTTCATCTGCTCGAAGGTCAGATAACGCTCCCTTGGATTGGCATCGTTTGGTATTTAAAACACCTCATTTCATTATAGGCTACAATATTATATACACATTGGTCAAAAATCGTGAAAATAGTATTTTCTCTTTTTAAATAAAAATAGTGTTAAAAAGCCTATATCAGAGGTATATATATTTATAACTTATACTTGTGAGATTCATAAATGGCCATAACATAGTCCGATTAAAGTAATGGGCGATTGAGTAAAGAATTTAGTGCTTTAACAATAAAATGGAGGTGGTTTACTTAATGCCAACATACGATTTGAAATGCCAGAACTGTGGACACGAATTCTCCGCTTTTAGCAAAATTAGTGAAAGGGATAATCTAACTTGTCCTAAATGTGACAGTGATAGGCTCAAAACCATTTTTAAATCCTTTAACAGTTACAAGGGTGGTGTTGGATCGAAATCATCTGATATCCCCCTTCCACCACCAAGTGGGTTTGGCTGAGGATGCTAAAGGGTGGCCGTGGGCCAAGGAACCATAAAAGCCTGCAAGACCTTTATAGGTTTCTCTTGCAGGTTTTTTATTGCTTACCAAATTCATACCAGCATGCAAAAGAATATTTTGGATCTTAACTGATTATTTGAAAGTTAAAACCCATTGGGCAAGCATTAGTTGGGACACCATATATTTGATATTTGTTTTAAAAATACTTCATTTCTATATAATAGGCGATTAAACCTACCAATAAGGCAGGGATGGTATTCAATACAGTTGCCCAAAATGCAGACTTTCGGTCCATGGCGATAAGTGGGAAGAGGGCATCCCCATCTTGTGATATCCCATTAGCCAATAGGGCTGCAAATGGGAACATTCCCCTTAGATACAGTGAAACAAATATTACCTGAGGGCCGCATCCGGGAATTATCCCTACCAACACGCCAATGAACACTGAGGTAAGACCTGCAGACATCATAACATTTGCCACTACTTGATCGCCGCCTACAAAGTAGACTACCAACTCGTATACTAGATATGCGAAAAATACCCATTGTGAGCCAATGTTTCTTTAATTGAAAAAAGTTTATGCTCCTCATCTTCATGGGTCTGGGCCTGAATAAACCTCCTGGAACAAATCATATAAAAAAGTGTAACTATAGTTCCAATAAGCCCCATTATGATACCTATATTAGGTAAGCCTGGTAGCTTGTTAATATCTATTTGTGTAAGTTCTATAATGCCCAATATAAAACCAAGGCTTATGATAAGCCAAAATACCAGATAATAATTATGACACACCCTGTAACCCAGCTTTGTTGCATCCAATGGTTTCGTATGGTGAAGGAGCATATCGATTTCATCTCCTTCTTCATGGCCTATATGCTTAAGGTCACATGATCTGCAAACATGGTCCCCATCTATTTCTTTCCCATCAATGATGGTTCCCTGTAAGCTTGCCTCTGCCTCCATATGCCTTTCCTCAAGGTCTGCCATCTTTTTTCGCGGTGATTTTTTTCTTACCCAATCCCCAATTTTTAGATAATCTACTATGTATCCCATTATAGTTCCAACAAGGAAACAAATCACAGTAAGCAAGACAAACACCTTAGGTGCCTGGGTCATTGTTACGAAAGCGGAGTCTCCTGCCGTCGCAATAAGAGTTGCTATCACGGTGCCGAAAGTAACTGTCCCTTTCATATACAAAGGCATCAAAAATATTGACCCGCCACATCCCGGTAGTATCCCTAAGAGTGCGCCAATCAGGGGCTGGTATTTCTTTGATCTTTCAATACTTTCCACGAATGCCCCCTGTTGAAGGAAATCCACATAGCCAAACAACAAGAGCACTAGCCCAACAAATACCGTTACTTGAATAAATGAACCCTCAGCACTTTTTAAGAATATTCCCAATAAATCCCCTGCCATTTTGTCACCTTTCATTTTTAATTATTTCTAATATGATACCATTAAACGATAGTTGATTCCAGTATTTCAACTTATCTGTCAGGGCGATCGCATAAAAAACTAAAGTTGCTTATTAAGCATCAACATGAGCAAAATTGAATATATTCATGGTATATATCGTATGACTGCATAAACTGTATTAATATACATAATTTCATCACCAGACTTGATTTTTTGCACAGTTAACAGCCTTTAACCCAGTTCCCTAGGTTTATTTTTCTTCTATGCGATTGCCCTGCTTATCGATTAGTGTCAAGGTTAGGGCCTGGTAATCGTTGGCAAAGATCAAGGCAAAGGCCCCACGAAATCCACTCAGCAGACCCTAACTTGAATAGTATAAACCATTTAACGGGGCAATTCAGCAAATGGTTTATAATCCGAGATTATATA
>CAZMMB010000132.1:0-5271 GCA_964567325.1 uncultured Oscillospiraceae bacterium | reverse complement strand
CAATGCCTAGTAGGGATAATCTAAGTATGGTTTTCCAAGAACCCCGGCTTATGTCATGGTTGAATACGAAAAAAAATATTAATTTCGGCCTTAGCAGGCAAGGGGTAAATCAAGAAAAAACTGATGAACTAATAAGTATTGTAGGTTTGAGGGGTTACGAAGAGGCTTATCCCCACCAGCTTTCTGGGGGCATGCAACATCGGGTAGCCCTAGCTAGGGCCCTGGTTTGTGAACCTGAGATGGTATTGATGGATGAGCCTTTTGCTGCCTTGGACTATTTTACACGATCCACCTTACAAAAGGAGTTGCGCAGAATACATCGGGAAACGAATATGGGAGGGATTTTTGTCACCCACAATATCGACGAGGCTGTTTTGCTAGGAGACCATATTTGCATTATGGCCGATGGGGTAATCTCCCAGGAGTTTTACCAGGATCCCCAAGAAGGTCAAAGGGACCTACTCAGTAAAAATTCCATTCTGCTCAAGCAAAAAATTCTTTCTGGACTAGAAATGTAATTAATTATATTAAGATATTTTATTAAGGAGGCAAGAAAATGAAAAAAACACCCATACTGCTGTTGCTATTTGCTATTATAATGGTCTTCCATGTCGCATGTGCTAGTGAATTGCCGGAAAATGATGCTAAGTATACAGTCGATACCATAACCATGACTTATGTCAAGGCCCCTTTAAATGTTCCTTCCATCGTGGAGAAAGTTCGTGCCAGCTTTGAAGGGGCTTATTCTGAACTGGGCCTAGACTTTGCGTATTCTGAGCTTACTAGCGGAGCGGACCAGACAGCAGCCTTGGCTTCGGGAGATATCCAAATCCTCAACGCCGTTGGTGGTACTTCAGTCATACTTTCTTATGCCAATGGGGCAGATATTAAAATTATTGGCATGTATAGCACATCTCCAAAGGCCTTTTGCCTCTACTCAGCTGATGATTCTATCAGGTCACCGGGAGACCTTCTGGGTAAAACCATTGCAGGTCCCAAGGGTACTAACCTGCATGAACTCCTAGCATCTTATTTAAGCTCAGCTGATATGACCATAGATGATGTTGATTTTATTTCTATGGATATCCCATCCACTTTTGCGGCTTTGGAAAGCGGAAGTGTGGACTGCGCCCTTCTGGCAGGCCCTATCGCCTATAATTGTTCCGCTGCAGGATATAACTTGGTTACTGACGGTGATGGCTATATTGATGGCACTATCTTAACGGCTACTAGGCAGGATTTTTACGATAGCAACGAGGATATAATTGACACCTTTCTTGATGTCCAGCAGGATACCTTGAGTTTTATCGAAAAAAATCACGGTGACGCCATGGCTATGGCTGCAGAAGAAACGGGTTTGGACCTGGGGGTTGTGGAAGAAATGTTTACCCTTTATGATTTCCGCGTAAATGTTACGGAAAGCGATATTGTATCACTGCAAAGGACAGCGGATTTCATGTTTAATAGCGGGCTCATCGAAACAGAGGTGGATGTATCTTCCCTATTTTTGAATAAATGAGATTGGGATTTAAAATATTGCTAGGTTGAGGTTATACGATGATAGAATTAGTAGATGAGTTGAATACAAACAAGGAATTATCTAGGGAAAAGTGGATTAAACTCATACATTCCTACAAGAGTGAGAGCGGCCAATATGCGACCGCTTTGGCCCGTAGAATTTCCCAAAGGGTTTTTGGCCCCTATATTTTCTTCCGTGGTATAATTGAATTTACAAATATCTGTAAAAACGATTGTTATTATTGTGGTTTAAGAAGATCTGCCCAGGCTACTAGCAGATATCGATTATCCCATGAAGAGGTCCTACAAGCCTGTGGTGAAGGCTATAGGTTGGGCTTTAGGACCTTTGTCCTCCAAGGGGCTGAAGATGGCTATTTCACTGATGACCGCATGTGTGCCCTTATTGAGGAAATTAAAGATGCTTTCCCGGATGTAGCAGTTACCCTGTCAATAGGGGAGCGGAGCCGGGATTCATATGAAAGGCTTTTCAGGGCTGGAGCAGACCGCTACCTGCTCCGGCATGAAAGTGCTTCAAAAGACCATTACCGGAAATTGCACCCTCCGGGGATGTCCTTTGAAAACCGCATGCTTTGCCTGCACCAACTCAAGAAAATCGGATATCAAACCGGTTGCGGGATGATGGTAGGATCCCCCTTCCAAAGGGTTGGGGATTTAGCTGATGATATGCTATTTATATCGGATTTCAAACCTCACATGTTAGGTATTGGCCCTTTTCGTTGTCATCATGATACGCCTTTTCGGGAAAATCCCGATGGGAGCAGCCAGATGACCCTGTTTCTATTAAGTCTTTGTCGCATTATGAATCCCTATGTCTTGCTGCCGGCCACAACGGCTCTGGACTGCGGCGAGGATAAGGGGCGACAAAAAGCAATTTTAGCTGGGGCCAACGTAATTATGCCCAATTTGTCCCCAAAAGCGGTTAGAAAAGGTTATTTGCTCTACGATAAAAAACCCGGATTGGACCAGGATGCTGTTTCCAACCTTGAGATGTTGAAAGGGCAGATGGAGGAGATAGGCTACAAGATGATAGTGGATAGAGGGGATTATAGGGGGGACAATTATGGGATTAGGCAGCACACCTAGTGGAAACAGAGTACATATTGGTTTCTTCGGTCGGCGAAATGCTGGAAAATCCAGCCTTGTCAACGCTGTTACCAACCAAGATATCGCTGTCGTGTCAGATAGAAAGGGGACTACTACAGACCCGGTTTCAAAGGCTATGGAAATATTGCCCTTGGGGCCCGTTGTGGTTATTGATACACCTGGTTATGATGATGATGATAAGGAACTAGGAACAGAACGGGTAAGGCGGGCTAAGAAGATACTAAACAAGTCCGATATTGCTGTGCTGGTAGTGGATATTACCGAGGGGCCTAATGAATACGATAAGGAACTAATTTCTATTTTTACAGACAAGGAAATCCCTTATCTTGTAGTTTACAACAAGGCGGATTTGCTAGCATCCTATAGGCCGGAGGAAGGGATCTTGTATATCAGCGCAGTGACTGGACAAGGTATTTATGAATTGAAGGAAAAATTGGGGAAAATTGCCCCTAAAAATTCTGGTCGAATGTTGGTAAGGGACCTGTTGGAGCCTGGAGAATTAGTTGTGCTGGTAACGCCCATCGATGAATCAGCCCCCCAGGGGAGGATAATTTTGCCTCAGGTCCAGATGATAAGGGATATTTTAGATGCTAATGCAGCCAGCATCGTAGTCAAAGACACCCAATTAGCGGATGTTTTAGGAAAGTTAGCAGCTAAACCTGTTATGGTTATTACAGATAGTCAAATTTTCAAGGAAGTTGCTCAACTTGTGCCATCGGATATTCTTTTGACCTCCTTTTCAATCCTGATGGCCCGCTATAAAGGGTTTTTGAAAGTGGCTGTAGAGGGCGTAGCTGCTCTTAGAAATTTAAAGTTAGGGGATAGGGTTTTAATCGCTGAGGGTTGTACCCACCACCGACAGTGCAACGATATTGGAACTGTCAAAATACCTAATTGGCTTAAGGATTTTACGGGCAATAAGGTCAATATCGAGACTTGTTCCGGCACAGGATTTCCTGACGATTTATCCAGGTACAAGGCGGTTATACACTGTGGTGGGTGCATGCTCAACGAGAGGGAGGTTCAGTACCGTATGAAATGTTCTATGGACCAGGGGATTCCATTTACAAACTATGGACTTACCATAGCCTACATGCAAGGCATTTTAGCCCGTAGTCTCCAGCCTTTTCCGGACCTTCAAAAGAAAATAGCCAGGGCAACCGCTTACATCGATTGACGACTGTAAGAACTTGTGGAACAATATGCGTAAACAGTAATATGTGCAAGAGATAAATGTTTCATGATTATATTAGTTGAAATCAGGAGGCTGAGATATGGGACTAAAAGTCCAATTGGAAAGCAGGATTCTAGATATGGAGAAAGTAGCCAAAGCATTTGATGTAGAGCCTTTTGATATTTTCTTTTTAGGTGGATCAGCTTGTATATTAGGTGATTATACCGATAGAGCCACAAGAGATTTTGATTTTATCGATTTGGATTATCCATCTGAAATGGATCGGGTTTTTGCCCTTTTAATGGATTTTGATATGCTTGAATTTGAAAGCACACTGCTCTCTCCCAATTACAAAGAGCGATCTACAAGATTAGAAAAGTTTAAACATATAAATGTATATCTACTGTCTCCGGAGGATATAATTGTCAGCAAAATTATCAGAATGGAGGAAAAGGACATATTCGACATAGATGAACTGATGAAAATATCTGACAGAAAATTGATAGGTCAAATAATTAACGAAGTATTAACAAGGGATGATTTGTTCGAATCTAAGAAAAAGCAGTTCCTTGAAATGCTAATCATATTTAGGAAGAAATATAATGTATAGAATAGTGTGCGAGAGCTATGAAAACTATAAAAAAGACTTTCTACCGAATTATATAAATGATTATCGCTACAAAGTTGCCGAGCCCTTGGAGCTGATTACGGATATGGATCTGTATGAGGCTGAAAAAATGGACAATACCGTTAGATATCAAAAACTCCAGGACCTTGTTTTCATGTTGAAGAACAATATCGCAGAATACCCAAACTTTAAATCTTTCCTGTGGAGTCTGGAATCCAGAGAAATCTGTGGGGTAGATTATAAAGTCTTGTCTGAAAAAGAATTCAAAGAACTAGTAAAAATTATAAACTCCTTTCTTAAATTGGCTTATTGGAGTGCAAATAAAACAAATAAATAGGTTGACGTGTGCATGATGCTAAAATAAAGTCATAATTTAGATTTACATAACTAGGGTCTGCTTAACGGACTATTTTTAAAGCCAGAATCCGTTCAGCCAGCAGATGAAATCTGCCAGCAATCGGTGGTAATTTGCATGGCCAAGGATATGATCCCTATTGATAGAAATAATTGGTATATACCGGTGTGGCTTATTTAGGCAAAAATCTGTCATCCCATCGTTTTGTGAATTCGTTTCGTGGATGTTTGTCTGCTAAGATTTTTCGTTTTGCCTTCTCTGAAGTATGAAGATAAATTTGAGTGGTAGATATGGTGCTATGGCCAAGGAACTCTTGAATATATTTTATATCGACACCGGATTCTAGGAGAAGTGAAGCGAAAGAATGACGAAACACGTGTGGAGTAATATTCTTATTTATCCCTGCTATATTGGAGTATTTTGTAATCAAATTCCTTACAGCCTGGGTGCTCATAGGGTCGCGAAATCTGT
>CAZMMB010000131.1:0-5315 GCA_964567325.1 uncultured Oscillospiraceae bacterium | reverse complement strand
GATTGCGTTTTGCTATCCGTGAAGGTGGCAGGACAGTAGGAGCTGGAGTTGTAGCTGCTATTAAAGAATAGAAAAAAGTATATTCAATAGACAGGGGCAAGCCCCTGTCTTGTTTTTTTCTATTGACAATGCTATGAAACTATGATAGTTTTATTAAGCGACTTTGGGCCACCTTTTGGAGGCCTTAGTTTAGATGATATTTAATATGTTTATAATATGGAGGAAATCGCCATGAGAGTTAGGGTGACGTTGGCATGCACTGAATGCAAACAAAGAAATTATAACACGATGAAGAGCAAGAAAAATAATCCTGATCGAATAGAGAACAGCAAGTATTGCAAATTTTGCAAGAAGCATACTCTTCATAGAGAAACCAAATAAAGGGGTGCAATAAATGAGTAAAAAACCCGCCGTAAACCCAAAAGCTAAAAAGAAACTCGGCATTAAGGAATACTTCAAAGGTGTCAGGACGGAAATGCGTAAGGTAATATGGCCTTCCCGAAAAGAATCCATATCATATACGGGAGTGGTAATAGTTACTTGCTTTATCTTTGCCTTGATTTTTTGGGCATTTGACTCAGCCTTCCTTTCACTGCTGAAAGCGATTCTGAACATCCGTATGTGAAGGGAAAAACAATGATAAAAACGCCGGAAGAATTACTTAAAAATGAAGAAGAAGAGTTAGAAGACGACATAGCAGAGGATGAATCTAATGAATCTGGGGCCAAATGGTATGTCATTCATACCTATTCTGGCCATGAAAACAAGGTAAAGGTTAATATTGAAAAATTAGTGGAAAACCGTGGTATGCAAGATTTAGTTCTTGAAGTTGTAGTGCCCACGGAAGACCACATCGAGATTAAAGATGGTCAGAGAAAAATAAAAACAAGGAAGATGTTTCCTGGCTATGTCATAGTTAAAATGATAGTTACCAATGAATCCTGGTACCTTGTGAGAAATACCCAGGGTGTAACAGGTTTCGTAGGACATGGCTCTGAACCTGTGCCACTTACAAGTGAAGAAGTTCGAAGAATGGGTATTGAGAAGGTATATATTAAATTGGACATATCCCCAGGAGATAGTGTCAAGGTCATCAACGGACCTTTCGAGAGTTTTATGGGAGTAGTAGAAGAAGTGAATTTTGATAGACAAACTTTAAAGGTACGCATATCTATGTTTGGAAGGGATACCCCTGTAGAATTGGAATTCGACCAGGTTGATAAGATATAGCGCCAGGCGCAAAAATTATTTGTCATGGGATAAATTAATATGGCAAGAGAAAGGAGGCTAAGGCGATATGGCAAAAAAAGTTGACGGTTTGATAAAATTGCAAATTCCTGCTGGTAATGCAACACCAGCGCCACCTGTGGGACCTGCCCTAGGGCAAAAAGGTGTGAATATCATGGATTTTTGCAAGCAATTCAATGCAAGAACAGCAGACCAGGCGGGGATGATTATTCCTGTAGTAATAACAGTTTATGCGGACAGGTCTTTTACCTTTATCACAAAGACACCACCAGCTGCTGTCCTGTTAAAGAAGGCTGCTAATTTAAATGTGGCTTCGGGCGAACCTAATAGAAATAAGGTTGCAACGCTCACTTTAGACCAGGCAAGGGACATAGCAAAGTTGAAGATGGCTGATTTAAATGCTGCTAATTTAGAGTCTGCAACTGAAATGATTAAGGGTACGGCCAGAAGTATGGGGATTGTTATTAGCGAATAATGTTGTGGGAGGCTGGAGCCGCTAGAACCACGAGGAGGTTAAAAAATGGCTAAAAGAGGTAAGAATTACAAAGAGTCGGCTAAGTTAATTGATAAGACGATTTTATACGACGTGGACGAAGGTCTGGATTTGCTTGTGCAAACCGCAAAGGCTAAATTCGATGAAACAGTTGAAGTTCATGTAAGGTTAGGTGTTGACGGCAGACATGCTGATCAGCAGGTGAGGGGGGCTATTGTATTGCCCCATGGTACAGGTAAAACCAAAAGGGTTTTGGTATTCGCGAAGGGCGACAAAGTTAAAGAGGCTGAAGATGCAGGAGCTGATTTTGTGGGTGGGGAAGAACTTGCTCAGAGAATTCAATCTGAAGGTTGGTTTGACTTTGATGTGGTAGTTGCGACCCCTGACATGATGAGTGTTGTTGGAAGACTGGGTAGAATATTAGGCCCAAAGGGACTCATGCCTAATCCAAAGTCCGGTACGGTAACCATGGAAATTTCTAAGGCACTAGAAGAAATCAAGGCAGGGAAGGTAGAGTACAGATTGGATAAGACCAACATTATACACACCTCAATAGGCAAAGTATCCTTTGGAAAAGAAAAACTTGCAGATAACTTCAATGCCCTTATTGAAGCTATATTAAAGGCTAGACCGGCTGCTGCAAAAGGGCAATATTTGAGAAATGTCACTGTTGCTAGCACTATGGGCCCTGGCATTAAACTCAATCCCGCAAAAATGACCTTGAATTAAGGGACGGGTTGGAAAAACCCTATTAAAACTGCATACAGACTGTAGACAGCAGGTGCGAAAGCTTAATTGCCTGCCGAGGTTAAGATATATTGTTAGAATCCAAACCTTTTCTGTCTGCAGGATAGAAGAGGTTTTTTTCATACTATAAAAAAGGTATATACAATACCGGAAAGGAGATAGTTTATGCCATCAATAGAGAATTTAAAGCTGAAACAAGCAATCGTTGAAGAGATTAAGGAAAAGTTAAATAAGGCAAAATCTGCAGTTGTAATCGATTACATGGGGATAAATGTAGCCGAAGCCAACGGCATGAGAAAAAAGCTAAGGGACGCAAATGTAGATTATGTTGTGTATAAGAACACTATGTTCAATAAGGCTATTGCGGATACCGAATTTGAAAAATTGCAGGCTGTTCTTAAAGGACCAAGCGCTTTTGCATTTGGCTATGAAGATGCAGTTGCACCCGCCAGAGTATTAAACGGCATCATGAAGGAATACAAAAAAATGAACTTCAAGGGGGGCATAGTGGAAGGCGGTTTCTACGATAGCGAGCAAATGAAAGATATTGCCCTTCTGCCATCGAGAGACGAATTGATTGCCAAGTTTATGGGAAGCGTTCAATCGCCTGTTTCCAAGATGGTTCGCACCTTGCAAGCAATTGCAGATGCAAAAGAGGAATAGATTTATATTAATTGTCCCCTAGAGGATATAAGAAAAGGAGAAAAAAATGAATATAGAGCAAATCATAGAAGCCATTAAAGGCATGACAGTTTTAGAGCTTAATGAATTAGTTAAGGCTTGTGAGGAAGAGTTTGGTGTATCAGCCGCCGCTCCTGTTGCTGCAGCAGGTGCAGTCGGTGCAGTGGCCGAAGCAGAAGAAGAACAAACAGAATTTGATGTAGTTCTTGCTGCAGTGGGAGCTGAAAAGATTAAGGTTATCAAGGTAGTGAGAGAATTGACCGGATTAGGGCTCAAGGAAGCCAAGGGACTGGTAGTATTAAAGAAGGGGTCGACAAGGGCGAAGCAGAGGCTATCAAAAAGCAATTAGAAGAAGTTGGAGCAAGTGTAGAACTGAAATAGGAACTAAAACAATAGTTGTGAACTATGGGATAGACAAAGACCCGCTTCAAAATTTAACCGGCGGGTCTTTATTAAATACAAATATAAAATATTTCTTGACGACTTGATTCCACTATGATATTATAGTACATTGCCACATAAAGTAGTCTGTTGTCAATGCAAGGAGTGATGAATATGCCACAACCCGTCAAAATCGGTAAGAAAACGAGAATGAGCTACTCAAAGATCCATGAAGTAGCACCTATGCCAAATCTGATTCAAATTCAAAAAGATTCATACGATTGGTTCATACAAGAAGGTTTAAAAGAAGTTTTTGAGGATATTTCCCCTATTAGAGATTATGCAGATAATCTCGTTTTAGAGTTCATAGACTATTCTATCAACGATGAGCCAAAGTACAATCAAGAAGAATGTAAGGAAAGGGATGCTACTTATTCGGCACCTCTAAAAGTTAAAGTCAGATTAGTAAACAAAGAGACAGGTGAGGTAAAAGAGCAAGAGGTGTTCATGGGGGACTTCCCTTTAATGACAGAGAAGGGGACCTTTATCTATAACGGGGCAGAACGGGTTGTAGTGACTCAGCTAGTTAGGTCACCAGGACCATACTATGATGTAACTGTAGATAAATCCAATAACAGGCTTTACTCAACTCAGATAATACCCAATAGGGGAGCCTGGTTAGAATATGAAACTGATTCCAATGAGGTTATTTCGGTAAGGGTAGACCGTACAAGAAAACAATCGATAACGACAATTTTAAGGGCTTTAGCATATAAATCAGTTGAGGAAAAAGTTATAGCTGAAAAAAGGAAAAACTCGGACATTTCTGAGGCTGACCTGAAAAAAAAGATTCGCAGGTATGGAGAACTATCTAGCGATGTTGCACGTACCCTGTACGAGGGATCAAATGATGAAATCCTCGAGATTTTCGGATCTAGCAACCGGTTAGAAAAATCCTTGGCCAAGGATATAACAGTAAATTTTGATGAAGGACTAAAAGAAATTTATAGAAAATTACGGCCGGGTGAACCAGCCACCTTTGAAAGCGCTTATGATTTAATTGAAGCCTTGTTTTTTGATGCTAAAAGGTATGATCTGGCTAAAGTCGGTAGGTATAAATACAATAAAAAATTAGGTCTAGCCAATAGAATAGTGGGTTGCAAGGTCGCAAGGGTAGTAGCTAATCCTTCCACTGGTGAAATAATGGCGGAAGAGGGCGATGTTATAAACAGGGCCTTGGCCATGGCAATAGAGAATTCCGGTGTTGAGCATGTTATGGTGTTTAGTAAGACTCAAGAGGAGAGGAAAGTTAAGGTTATAGGCAACTCATTTGTGAATCTTGAGAACCTTATTTCTTTTGATATACCCGAAGGTATGCTGCCTACAAAGGTCTATTATCCTGTACTGAAGTGGATATTGGAAAACTGTGAGGGAGAAAAAGAAATTCGTGATGCCCTTATGGCAAGGAAGAATATGCTTTCACCTAAGCATATTATACTAGATGATATAATCGCATCAATCAGCTATATTTTAAACCTTGATGATGGAATAGGTTCAATAGATGATATCGATCATTTGGGGAATAGAAGGCTTAGAACGGTGGGAGAGCTTCTGCAAAATCAATTCCGAATAGGTCTTGCACGGATGGAAAGGGTGGTTAAGGAAAGAATGACCATCCAAGATATTGAAGTTACTACACCTCAGGCCCTTATGAATATCAGGCCTGTAACCGCTGCAATAAAAGAGTTTTTTGGGAGCAGCCAGC
>CAZMMB010000130.1:0-5326 GCA_964567325.1 uncultured Oscillospiraceae bacterium | reverse complement strand
TATACACTTCCTTCATACCTCATATATTACATCCTTTCCGGTACTTCCATACCCAAGAGGAGGAGGCCATTTTTAATTGTCTGCTTAGCCGCGTAGGTAAGGAGGAGCTTGGCCTTCCTCTCATCCTCATCTTCAACTAGGATATGCTCGCTGTGATAAAACCTATTAAAGGCCTGGGCAATGTCTACTGTATGCCTAGTCACAATAGAAGGTTCGAACTTATCAGCAGCTTCTTGAACTTTCTCTGGAAAAGTATAGATCAGTCTTGTTAATTCATAGGCGCTATCATTAAGGATATAGGATAAGTCAATATTTTCAACTGTCTCAGCTAAATCCAATGCCTGGTCGCCAGCATTCCTTAACACGCTTGCCGCCCTAGCATAAGTATATTGAACATAGGGGCCAGTCTCACCATCGAAGTTCAAGATTTTGTCCCAGGAAAACACATAATCTTTAATTCTACCATTGGATAGTTCGTTGAAGACCACAGCGCCAATTCCGACTTGCTTAGCCGTTTCATCAACATTATCCGTGTTCACATTCTTTTCCAGGATAATGCTTTTTGTCCTCTCTATCGCCTTGTTTAAAACCTCCTCCAAAAAGACAACCCTCCCATGCCTGGTGGACATTGTACCCTCATCTAGGCTTACTAAGCCGAAAGGAATGTGCACGCAATCCCTGGCCCACTCATATCCCATTAGCTCGATTATTTGGATCCACTGTTGGAAGTGAAGGTTCTGCTGGGAAGCCACTATATAGAGGTTTTTATAGAAATCGTAATGCTCTTTTCTATAGATAGCTGCAGCAATATCTCTAGTTATATAGAGGGTTGACCCATCCTTTTTCGTTATCAAGGCCGGTGACATATTGTAATCGGATAGGTCAATTATTTGCGCTCCTTCCGATTCTTCCAAAAGGTCCTTTTCCTTCAGTTCCTTCAAAACCCTATCCATCTTATCAGAATAGAAACTTTCACCTGCATATGAGTCAAATTCAATACCCAACATTTTATAAACCCGGCCAAATTCTTTTAAACTCTCATCTCTAAACCATTTCCATAGGGCAGTTTCTTCCTCCTCGCCATTTTCCAAGCGGGTAAAAACAGCCCTGGCCTGGTCCTCCAATGTAGGGTCTTTTTCCGACTCTTCATGAAATTTAACATAATAGCCCAATAGGCTTTTAATAGGTGCCTTTTCCACATCCTCTTTGTTGCCCCAATTCTTATAGGAAACAATCATTTTTCCGAACTGGGTACCATAATCGCCCAAATGATTTATGCGTACAGTATCATAACCCAAAAAATTATAAATCTTATAGATGGAGTTGCCAATGACTGTGCTTCTTATATGACCTATATGAAAGGGCTTTGCAATATTAGGCGAGGAATATTCAACCAATACTTTTTTACCCCTGCCAATATCGCCACCGCCATAAGACCCCTTAGATAGGGCAACTTTGGTCAAAACTTCCCGTAAAAAAATTTCCCTGTTCATAAATATATTCACATAAGCGTTGACGTTTTCCACCCTGGAAAAGGAAGGATTCCCCGAAAGTTGTTCAGCTATTTCTTTTGCTATAATGGCTGGGGATTTCCTTTTTATTTTCGCTAGACGAAAACATGGAAAAGCATAGTCTCCAAGTTTGTTGTCCGTAGGTATTTCCACCATCTCCGTCAACTCTTCCTTTGAAATACCCTCAACATAGTCGGCCAAAAGATTAGCTATCCGCTCTTTAAAATTTATCATGCAATATCCTCCTCAGAAATTACTTTAATCCCATTTTCTATAAGTAAGGCAGCGAAAACACCATCTCCATCTACAATAGTATGAGAAAAGCTGCCATCGTAAATTTGCCTGCTTCCGCAAGTAGGGCTTTTTGCCTTAAGTATAGCCAGGTCTATTTCTTCACCTATTTCTCGGCTTTTCTTCTTGGCCTCATTAAGGGCTATCCTTGCTCCTTTTATAAACAGGTCAGTCAAGTCCTTGCCCTTGTCATTATAAACTCTTCCTTTTGATATTTCCGCAGGGGGTCTTGGGGCAGGAAAACCAGCAAGCATTTCAGGGCATACAGAAATGTAATTATGGCCTTTGAGCATTTCCATTACCTTGTCATTCAAGTTGTTGCCCCCATTATATTTACAGTTTTCACCTAAAAGGCATCCGCTGACTATATACATAAACATACTTCCTTTCAAATGATAATTTATTTTAGGCTGACAATGGTTACACCATCGCCTCCCTCATTATAATTGCCCTTGCGATACTTTTCCACATGTTTATGAGATTTAAACATCTTCGCCAGCCCATCCCTAAGGATTCCGTCCCCTCTTCCATGGATAATTATAGCCTCTTTAAGGCCTGCCATAAAGGCATCGTCCAGATATTTATCCACATCCATGGCAGCGTCATCTAATGTCTTGCCAACCACGTTTATGCTAGGTGCAACGGACACAACCTTCCTTTGAAAAAGGCTCCCATGTTTAAACTTGTGGCCCTTAATTTCCCTTTTGCTCCCCTGAATTTTCGCTATCTGATTAATCCCAACATTTATTTTCATCAAACCCACTTGGACCTGAACTTCGTTCTTATCATCGGCTAAGGAGATGATTTCACCCTTTTGGTCCAGGGATAGTATCCTAACCCTATCACCAAGGCTGAGCTCATTAGGATTTACCGGTTCAATATTCTGCCTTGGCTCTATTTTTTCCCTGTGTTTTTCCCTGAGTTCCCTTATTTCCCTCCTCAAGGTCTCCTGTTTTCTGTCCCTTTGGCTGCTATCATCCAACTTGTCTAGGTCTCTCAATTCTTTTTGTATCAGGTCTGCTAGTTCCTTAGTTTCCTCAACCAGGTCCCTAGCTTCTGCCTTGGCCTTATTGAGGAGTTTTTCTTTTTGCTCCTGGAACTTTTTCTCCTGCTTCTCTAGCTCCTCCCTCTGCCGCTTAATTTCTAATTTCAATAATAGGGCCTCTTCCCTATCTTCTTCTGCATGCTTGCGGTCCTGCTCAATGAAGGAAAGCACCTCCTCAAAAGCGATATCCTCACCTTCTAGCAGACTTTTTGCCCTATTTATCAAATGGTTGGGTAAGCCCAGTTTTTCCGATATTTCAAAGGCATTAGATTTCCCCGGCGTACCAAGGGTCAAGCGGAAAGTTGGTGAAAGGGTCTCCACGTCGAATTCCATAGAAGCGTTGCTTACCCCATCGCTAGCTAGGGCATATTTTTTCAATTCCGTATAATGGGTGGTAGCCAGGGTCACAGTCTTTTTTTCGTAAAGTTCATCTAAAATTGCAATCCCTAATGCTGCTCCCTCTGTAGGATCGGTCCCTGCTCCCAACTCATCCAATAAAACCAGGGTTTCCTCCCTTGCCTCCTTAACTATATCAACAATATTTTTCATGTGGGATGAAAAAGTAGATAAGCTCTGTTCAATGCTTTGTTCATCTCCAATGTCAGCAAAAACTCTCTTAAATATTGGGATTTTCGTTCCCTGGGCGACGGGCAGATGGAGGCCAGATTGGGCCATGAGTACAAAAAGGCCCACGGTCTTTAAGGTCACTGTTTTACCCCCGGTATTGGGGCCGGTTATAACCGAAGTATTGAAATCTTTTCCCAAGCTAATAGAAATGGGGACCGCCTTTTTTTGGTCCAAGAGTGGATGCTTGCCCTTAATTATATCTAGGAAGCCCCCACTGTGGATTTCGGGTGGTTCCCCCTTCATTTTTGTAGATAGCTTACCCTTAGCGAACATGAAATCTAGCTCAACCAGCATCCTTTGGTTGTTTTTAAGCTGGTCGCCCACTTCCCCCACCTGGTTTGACAGGCTTTCTAGTATTCTTTGAATTTCTTTCTTTTCTTCAATCTCTAATTGTCTCAGCTCGTTATTCATGTTGACGATTGCCTGGGGTTCTATGAATAAGGTTGCCCCCGTCGATGATTGGTCGTGAACGATTCCTGAGAAGCGACCCCTGTATTCCTGCTTTACGGGAACCACATACCTTCCCTGTCGCATTGTAACTATTGAATCCTGCAAAAGGTTTCTATTTCCCGATGAATTGAGGATATTATTCATTTTTTCTCGAATGGCTTCGTTTTGAAAGGCAATTTTTCTGCGCAGCCTTCTCAATTCCGGACTAGCCCTATCTGCCATTTCTTCTTCTGATACTATGCAGCAGTCAATTTCTTCAACTAGTCTTTTCTGAGGGTCTATAAGTGATGCCAACTCATTGATTTTTTTTAAGGGTGGAATATCACTCTTTAAAAAACTTACCACCTGACCAGCAACTTGAAGATTGTACAAAACCTGCAAAAGTTGACCCATGGACAGGATTCCACCTTTTTCAGCCAGGCTTATCCAGTCCCCTATATCGTAGAAGCTTGCTAAAGGAAGGGCCCCCTTATGCATAATAACCGAGACAGCCTCAGTTGTTTCTGCCATTTTTTCCGCAATTTCATATTCCGATTTTGAAGGCAAGAGATCATCAATAAGTTTTTTGGTCATTACTGAAGCGGCTTCATTTCTAAGAAGGTCTTTTATTTTATCATATTCTAAAACTTTGTATGTTTTTTCGTTCATGCTCTTATTCTGTGGTTACCATAGCTTTTTTCAATCGTTCCAACTCGCTTTTTAACCTTATGTTTTCCATCTGTAGGTCAAAATAGCTACTTTCTGTCTCCCTGCATTTGTTTTCAAGGTCACTTATCAGCACCTTGTATTCTGCAATCTTGTCATTGTATGATTTTTGCAGTTCATCTTTCTTTTCCACCGCCAATTGCGCATCTTCCTTGTATTGTATAAAGTTCTTTTTTGCCTCATCCCACAGCTGAACATAGTGCTGAGCATCTTTTTCCAGCTGGATATTTTTTGCCTTCATTTCACTAGTCTTTTCTAAAGACCTATAGTATTCATCGGCACAGTTGACGGCAGTCAAAGTTGCTAAGGATGATGCGGAACAAGAAGGAAGTTGGCTTGCCAGCTTGTGCATAGACCGGTCTACATGATCGGCAACTTTTATAATATGTTCCCTTGGTAATTGACCGGAAATAGTATATTCTTGTCCATATATCTTAACTTGCACCTTATTTATCTCTTCCATACCGCTTCCTCCTTATCCTTTAAAATCTTAGTTTGTCTTCTTAAATGTCTACCCCCGGAACCCCATTCACTCTTCCCTCAATACCGCACCCAGTTTCTTTTCCAAAATAGCCAGGATTGCCTCATGAACTTCATTGACTTCGCCATCGGTTAGGGTCCTATCGGAAGCCCTATAGGTCAAGGTAAAGGAAAGGCTTTTTTTACCTCTGGGTACCTGTTTCCCCCTATAAATATC
>CAZMMB010000129.1:0-5440 GCA_964567325.1 uncultured Oscillospiraceae bacterium | reverse complement strand
TCCTAATCAACAAATCGGAAACACAATATGATAGCAAGGCTAGCCTAGTAATTAATGATTCAATAGGGAAAGTTTTAGGCGATTGCGTATTAGGATCCTAATCGCCTACAGGGTTGATAAGGCTTCCAATACCTTCAATTTCGCATGTTACCAAATCTCCCGCTTTAAGATATTTAGGGGGATTGAAACCCATGCCCACGCCTGCGGGTGTGCCTGTGAGGATTATGTCCCCCGGCCGAAGTTGGTGAGCTCGCGATAAATCGCTTATTATGTTAGCTATGTCAAAGATTAAATCCTTGGTGTTGCCATCCTGCCTCAGGTCATCGTTGACCCAGCACTTTAGCTTAAGATTCGGTGGATATGGCAAAGCATTTTTGTGTACTATCCACGGACCCATGGGACAGTGACTTTCAAGGCTTTTGCCCTTGTACCACTGGCTGTGATCGTGTTGGAGGTCTCTTGCTGACACGTCGTTGGCGATAGTGTAGCCGAAGATGTGTTCCTCTGCTTTCTCCTTAGGGATATTTATTCCTTTTTTGCCGATTATCACTGCTAATTCCACTTCATAGTCTAGCTTAGATGTTATTTTACTGTGCAATTTTATTGTTTCTCCAGTGCCAATGACGGTGTGGTCGGGTTTTGTAAAGTATATCGGATGGGTGATGGGCCTGTCCGAAAAAATTTGACCCTTTAACTCTTGGGCGTGGGCCTGATAGTTCTTGCCCAGGCAAAGTAGATTTCTAGCTGGTTTAACTATAGGTGCCAGCAATTTCATTTCATCTAGGGGGACAGCATATTCCGGCTTTGAACCGAAGAAAAATGCAATTCTGTCAGTCCATATGGGTTCATAGGCTTCTATAAATTGGACCATAGATGTAATTGGTTCTTTTAATTTCAGCTCCTCAATAAAATAGTCCTGTAAAAGAAAAGCCCTTGAACCAACCTTGTCGAGACAGGATAATTCCTCCTTACCCCTATAGCTTACAGTTGCAAATATCATAGTTAAAACCTCCTCGTTTTTGGCCTTATATAAATTGTAAATTAAGTGGCAGAAATGCGAAAACAAATAGGCCTTTGACACTTTACTAGACTATCACATAGACCAAGAAAAGACTAGATTGAATTTTTTCTGCATCAAAATCAAGTTTAGATGATGGGTAAAGAGGTATAATATTACGATGGAGGTGGCTATGAAAATATTACTAACTAACGATGATGGCATTCAAGCTGAAGGTATTATAAGATTAACTAAAGCAATGTCTTCTGTGGCGGAGGTATTTGTCTTTGCCCCAGATAGCCAAAGAAGCGCTTGTGGTCATGGGATAACAGTTACGGTCCCCATTGAAGTAAGAGAAACTTATATAGATGGTGCACAAGGGGCGTGGAGTCTTTCCGGTACTCCGGCAGATTGTGTTAAACTAGGCCTAAAAATATTGAGAGAGAAAAAAATCAAGGTAGACTATGTTTTTTCTGGAATCAACCATGGATCCAATTTAGGTACGGACACCCTTTATTCCGGAACGGTGTCTGGGGCTATAGAAGGTGTTATCAATGGAATCCCCTCATTTGCTCTTTCAGTCAACTCGTCTGAACCAAAACATTTTGAAGCTAGCGGTAAGCTGGCAATCGAGTCTCTTAAAAAGGCAGAAGGAAAAATTGACGGGGGCACTGTTTTAAACATAAATCTTCCCCATTTGCCCATGTCAGAACTAAAAGGGGTCAGGGTTACAAGACTGGGGGCAAGGGAATATGATGAGGATTTTATTGTAGAGGAAATGAATAACGGGGATAGGGCATATCGTTATTCAGGGAGTCCTGTTGTCTATTCTGGGCTGCCTGAAGACATAGATGTAATTGCCGTACAGGATGGCTATGCATCAATTACCCCCCTGCACTATGATTTAACTAATTATAATCTTGTTGAAACCGTAAAAACTTGGGGTTTTTAGAAAGGAGTTTATAGGATCATGACATTAAAAATTAATAAGGAAGAAGCAGTCCTAGTGGTAATCGATTTCCAGGAAAGGCTAATGCCGGCAATGGAAAAGCCAGATGAGTTAAAAGATAATGTTGTAAAGCTAATATTAGGGTGTGATATTATGGATGTACCCATCTTAGTAACACAACAATACACTAGGGGATTGGGGCCCACTATAACTGATATTCACGATGCCTTAGGGGAATACAAGCCTATTGAAAAAACTGCATTTAGCGCTATGGGTGAACCGGAGTTTGTGGAAAGGTTGAAAGCCACAGGGAGAAAGACAGTTATTTTAATAGGTATAGAAACCCATGTCTGCGTCCAACAAACCGCTATAGACTTAATAGAATCAGCTTACACTGTCTTTATTGTGGACGATTGTATATCATCTAGAAAAAGTATTGATCGGGACAACGGGTTAGCCAGGATGCTTGCTTCGGGTGCAATAAAAACAACTGCCGAATCTGTCCTGTTTGAACTTGTCAAAGATGCAAAGAATCAATACTTTAAAGCTATTTCATCTTTAGTAAAATAGGACGGTGGTAACAACAACTATGTACATGTTTGAAAATCAAATAACAATCGATAAGATGTCCCTTCTTAATGAATATCTCAATAGTTTTGAATATGGGACATCAGATTTTTCTTTTACATCCCTCTATATGTGGAGGGAAATAAATAGGTTTAGCTGGCAAATAATTGGTGATTATCTTTGTTTGGCTGGAATCAGCCACCTAGAGCTGGACAAGGAAAGGGCCTTTCTCTTTCCACCTTTAACAAAGACGGGAAATTACCAGCCATCAAAGTTAAGGGCTACCATTTTAGAAGCCAAGAAAATATTTGAAAAGAAGGGCCAGGAATTTAGCATACGGCTTTTGCCAGCTTCTATGACGGGTTTTTTGCAAGCGGCTTTCCCAAACGAACTCATATATACTGGGGATAGGCCAAATTTTGATTACCTTTACCTTAAAAAAGATCTAATAGATTTAGCAGGTAGGAAATATCATACTAAAAGGAATCATTTAAACCATTTTAAGACCCACTATAGCTTTAAATATGCACCTATAACATGGGATAAGATTGATGAGGCTATGGATTTTATTAGTAAATTCAACTTCCGAAAGGAAGTCCCTGACCATGAAATGCAATTGTTAAAAATGGAAGAAAAGGCCATGGGAGATGTACTTACAAATTTAGATGAGGTCGGATATATGACAGGTGCTATATATATCGGCGGTAAAATTCAGGCCCTCAGCATAGGCGGGCCCCTAGGCAAAAATACTGTTACCGTCCATGTAGAAAAGGCTAACACGGAATACAGGGGATCCTATCAGGCTATTAATAATGAATTTTGTAAACACATGCCAAAAGATATAAAGTATATGAACAGGGAGGAGGATATGGATATTCCTGGCCTTAGGGAGGCAAAACTTTCCTATAGACCCATCCAATTAGTTGAAAAACAAATAGCAATTTTCAAGCCCTTGAACTAGAACATATAAAATGATAAAATAGAGGACGGCAAAAAATATTATTTCAATCAGAGTTGGACAAAACTGTCTGATTTGTTTAGGAGGGAAAGCAAATGAGGGAAGTTGTTATTGTTAGTGCAGCAAGGACTCCAATTGGGAGTTACGGAGGTTCATTGAAGAACGTGTCAGCGGTAGAGCTAGGCACTATTGCTGTTAAGGAGGCTATAAAAAGGGCGGGTATTACGCCGGATATGGTTGAGGAAGTTATTCTCGGAAATGTCCTGCAGGGCGGATTAGGGCAAAATGTGGCAAGGCAGGTTGCTGTAGCGGTTGGAATTCCAATCGAGGTTCCTTCAATGACGCTTAATAAGGTGTGTGGTTCCGGTCTCAGGACCGTCTCTTTAGCCGCACAAATTATTAGGTCAGGAGATGCGGATATCGTTATGGCTGGTGGTTGCGAAAGCATGAGCGGGGCGCCATATTTTGCTCCTGGGGTAAGATGGGGAGCTAGAATGGGCGATACAAAGCTAATCGACATGATGGTTCATGACGGTCTTACTGATATATTTAATAAATACCATATGGGGCTTACTGCAGAAAATATTGTGGACCAATGGGGTATCACCAGGGAAGAATTAGATGAATTTGCGGCAAATTCGCAACAGAAGGCAGAGGCAGCAATCACCAGTGGAAGATTTAAGGATGAAATTGTTCCAGTAGAGGTACCTCAAAGGAGAGGAGATCCCCTTATATTTGATACTGATGAGTTCCCAAGGTTTGGATGTACAGTTGATGGTATAGGCAAGCTTAGACCAGCCTTTAAAAAAGACGGTGTCGTAACTGCAGCTAACTCATCCGGAATAAATGATGGTGGCGCTGCATTAGTAATCATGTCGAAAGAAAAGGCGGATGAATTAGGGCTAAAGGCAATGGCAAGTATCAAATCCTATGCCTCTGCAGGGGTTGACCCGACAATAATGGGGATTGGACCCGTTCCCTCGTCTCAGAAGGCATTGGAAAAGGCCGGTTTGACAGTAGATGACATGGATTTAATCGAGGCAAATGAGGCTTTTGCAGCCCAATCTGTTGCTGTTGGAAGAGATTTAAAATTTGACCTGAGCAAGTTAAACGTTAATGGCGGTGCCATTGCATTAGGCCATCCAATAGGAGCCTCAGGAGCTAGGATTCTTATCACCCTACTCTATGAAATGCAGAAAAGAGATTCTAAATACGGGCTTGCAACCCTTTGCATCGGCGGAGGCCAGGGCACAGCTATGGTAGTTGAACGGTAGTAATAAGTAAAACCAAGCATATTAAACAAGCGGCTATGTCCGCTTGTTTTTGTCAGTAGGGCAATTTCCTTTGGCCAAGATGGGGGTATTAGATGAAGGAAATCAGGTTAAATGCCTATGGGAAAATCAATTTATCCATAGATGTAATTGGTAAACGTTCAGATGGTTACCATAATGTTTTAATGGTATTGCATCAAATAAACCTTTGTGACAGCCTGAAAATTAGCTGGAATAAAGAATCTAGGCAAATGATAAAGATAAGATCAGATGCAGTGGAATTGCCTCTAGATGACAATAATATAGTTTGGAAGGCCCATGCCCTTATGAAGAAAATGTATCCAGGAGTTAACCCCGGGGGTATCGTTGTTGATATACAAAAAAGAATACCAATAGCTGCAGGTCTAGGGGGGGGGAGTGCAGATGCGGCTGCGGTTCTTCATGGGCTAAATATCTTATGGAATTGTGGTTTATCAATTGGGAAACTGATGGGGCTAGGAACTGCCTTAGGTGCCGATGTGCCTTTTTGTATTATGGGCCAGGCTGCCCAAAACCCCGCATTGAACCTAGGTGGAGAAAAGGTATCCACATGTGCCTTGGCGGAGGGCATAGGTGAAAAATTAAGACCGCTCACACCCCTTAAGGCCTATTTAGTTCTTTTAAAACCCTGTATTTCTGTTTTAACCCATGAGATTTAC
>CAZMMB010000128.1:2586-5441 GCA_964567325.1 uncultured Oscillospiraceae bacterium | reverse complement strand
TCATGGATAGACCGGTCCAATTTATTTTGCTGGGCACAGGAGACCACCAGTATGAGGATTTCTTCAGGGATAAGGCTGGGCAAAACAAGGGAAAAATTGCAGCGGTTATAGCCTTTTCCTCCCAGTTGGCTAGCAGAATATACGCCGGGGCAGATTTTTTTCTTATGCCCTCTATAAGCGAACCCTGTGGCCTGGCCCAGATGATTGCCCTCAGATATGGCACAATTCCAATTGTTAGAGCAACAGGGGGCCTTAAGGATTCCATACGTCCATATAATCCGAAAACGAGAAAGGGCAATGGTATCAGGTTCGATTCTATCAATGCCCATCATATGCTGGATGCGGTTCACAGGGGACTGGATTTGTATCATCAGCCAGACCACTGGAGCCAACTGATGAACAATGCCTTCAATTCTGATTGCTCCTGGAGGAAATCCGCTGTAGAATATATAAAATTATATGAAACAATCATATATTAAACAATTAGCCTATTGAATAACTATATTAACAACACTTGTTCACCAAATGTCACCCTATTATTTTGGATAAATGGTACTAAACGTAAAATAGTTTTTCAAAACGCATGCATAACTTAAATATTTGCACATTCGGGGACGAATGGCAATAGCAATGGCAGTAGCAATGGCAATAGCAGTAGCAAGAGGGTTCTGGATGATTACGAAACATTGATTTTTGTAGCAATGGCAATAGCAGTAGCAATAGCAATGGCAGTAGCAATGCTATTTAAATTGGATTAAAACAACAAGTTTTAGGAAGGAAGATAAATGAGCTCACTTTGCAATAAACTTCAGTGCACCACTGAGGAACTTACGGACCTTATTCGAAAAAAATTAATTCGTCAATTGGGGACCGACTATGAATCGGCAAATAAAACAGAACTTTATAAGGCTACAGCATTAGTAGTTAGAGACCTTATGTCTGAGATGTCGGCGGAAACCCATGATGAGGGGAGGTCGTTGACAAAGAAACAGGTATATTATCTTTCAATGGAATTTCTGCCAGGCAATTCACTGAGAAACAATGTATTCAATCTAGGCTTGGAAAAGACCATTAAAGATGCGGTGGCAAATCTAGGTGGAGACATAGACGATTTGTATCGGATCGACCCTGATTTAGGTTTAGGTAATGGGGGCCTAGGCCGCCTAGCCTCTTGCTATCTGGACGGGGCCGCCGGCTTGGGTATGGGTGTTCATGGCATGTCTATATGCTATGAATACGGTATATTCAAACAAGCTATAGTATCAGGTATGCAAAAGGAATTAGCTGATGATTGGCTAAAACTGGGGGAGGTATGGCTTAGGGCTAAGGAATCGGAGGTTAAAGAAGTACATTTCGGTGGGAAATTAAAAGAAATATGGGACCATAAGGGTGAAATGAGGCTTGAACATACAGATTATACCACGGTTTTGGCACTACCTATGGATATGCTGGTTTCAGGCTACAAGAGCAGGGTAGTGAATAAGCTCAGACTTTGGAAATCCACATCACCTGTGGGCATTGATATGGAACTCTTTGCCCAAGGAAAATACCTTCAGGCCATGGAACAAAAACATATGGCTGAGATAATATCTAAAATTCTCTATCCGGAGGATGCCCATAGGGAAGGTAAGAGCCTAAGAATAATGCAGCAATATTTCTTCATATCGGCTTCTATGCAGACAATTGTAGAGAACCATTTGGAGGCCTATTCCAATTTAGATAATTTGGCGGATATGGTTGCCATTCATATTAACGATACCCATCCAACAATGGCCATACCTGAACTCATGAGATTATTGATTGATGACCACGGTTATCCATGGGATGAGGCATGGAAAATTGTTTCATCTATGGTATCTTACACCAACCATACGGTCATGCCGGAGGCCCTAGAGGTTTGGCCTGAGGACCTCTTCGCAAAGCTGCTCCCAAGGCTTCACACTATAGTATGGGAAATAAATAGGAGACTCGCAGAAAGGCTTAGAATAGCATATCCCAATGATGAGCAATTAAGAAACGAAATGGCCATTATACACGAGGAGAAATTGAGGATGGCTAACTTGTGTGTTACAACGGCACACAAGATAAATGGGGTTTCATCACTCCACAGCGGGATTATACGAGACAGGCTTTTCAAAGGATTTTCTCGGCTGGATGAAGGTAAATTCACAAATGTAACCAACGGCATTGCCTATCGTCGGTGGCTTTGTCAGGCAAATCCAGATTTAACAGAATTTTTAGAGGGTTTAATAGGGCCTGATTTCAAGGAGGATGGGGGAAAATTAAGGGACCTAGAATCCTACAAAGATGATTCCATTGTACTTGAAAAATTGGAGAAAATTAAGCTTAAGAACAAGAAGAGGTTGGCAGAATATATATATAACCATAATAATGTTATAGTAAACCCATACAGTGTTTTTGATGTTCAGGTGAAGAGGATACATGAATACAAGAGGCAATTGCTAAACCTCCTGCACATTATCCACCTTTACAAGGAAATAAAGGATAATCCTCAAGTAGACTATTTACCCAGGACCTTTATTTTTGCTGGAAAGTCGGCTGCAGGCTACTATATAGCAAAGCAGATTATTCGCCTGGCCTACCACCTATCTCAACTTATAAACAAGGATAAGTCTATCGGAGATAAGTTAAAGCTGGTCTTTCTTGAGAATTATTCTGTCAGCCAGTCGGAGATAATAATGCCAGCTGCGGAGGTGTCCGAGCAAATTTCACTAGCCGGCAAAGAGGCGTCTGGAACAGGCAATATGAAGATGATGGTAAATGGTGCTTTAACCCTGGGAACCTTAGATGGGGCAAATGTGGAAATAGCCCAACAGGTAGGACAGGAAAATATC
>CAZMMB010000128.1:1583-2576 GCA_964567325.1 uncultured Oscillospiraceae bacterium | reverse complement strand
GCAAATGTGGAAATTCATCAGGCTGTTGGCGATGACAACATCTTTCTTTTCGGTATGAGGGTGGATCAAGTGGAGGCCTTGAGAAATTCGGCAACCTATAGCCCCTGGTCAATCTATTTAAATAATAAGGATATAAATCGAATCGTTGCCTTTATTTCAGAAAGGATTAATGGTGAAAGCTTCACTGAACTGCTCAACTATCTGGGCACAGGCTATAACGGTAGCGCAGACCCTTTTTACAACTTAGCAGATTTTGATTCCTATAGAGTTGCTCAAAAGAATATTTCTAGTGCATATATGGATAGAAATAGATGGAATCGCATGTCACTTATCAATATAGCCCGTGCAGGAATTTTTTCGGCAGATAGGGCAGTAAAAGAATATGCAGAAAGGATATGGAGAATCAATCCCTTGTAAGTGTAATTATGGTTAAAAGAACTTTCCAGTGCCCATCTTGGATGTCCGAGGGTCTGATGTACCAGATATTTCCCGATAGATTTGCCAGGAGCACCTCTTATCAACCGCCTTTGCAGGATAAAGATTATATACTTAGGGACGATTGGGGAGGCATTCCCAACCACCTTCCTGACAAAGAGGGAAGGATACTCAACAAGGATTTCTTTGGGGGAAACATCCAGGGGATAATAGAAAAATTGGATTACCTGTGGGAATTAGGTGTAACTGTTATATACTTAAATCCAATATTTGAGGCCTATTCTAATCACCGCTATGATACGGGGGATTTCAAAAGCATAGACCCTTTGCTGGGAAGCACTGAAGATTTTCGACGCTTGTGTGCAAGTGCAAAAGAAAAAGGTATACGAATTATCTTGGATGGTGTTTTCAACCATACGGGCAGCGACAGTATATATTTTAATAAGTATGATCGCTATCCCTCCCTGGGGGCCTATCAGAGTAAAGCATCCCCATATTTCAGCTGGTTTAAATTTTCAAAATATCTGTCAATACAAACAATTGGCAATCCTTGATCAA
>CAZMMB010000128.1:0-1573 GCA_964567325.1 uncultured Oscillospiraceae bacterium | reverse complement strand
TGGTGGGGGATAGATACCCTACCCCATGTGAATGAAACAGACCCGGGCTACATGGATTACATTTTAAACGATGAAAATTCAGTTGTAAGGCACTGGCTGTCCTTAGGAGCCTCAGGCTTCAGGCTGGATGTGGTGGATGAACTGCCTGATGAATTCCTGGATAGATTCAGAGAGGTGGTAAAAGAGTGGGATGAAGATGCAGTAATAATCGGTGAGGTATGGGAGGACGCCTCTACAAAGGAAAGCTATGGTAAAAAAAGGCGTTACTTGGATGGAGATCAGCTGGATAGCGTAATGAACTACCCCTTGCAAAAAGGGATAATCAACTTTTTAAAAGGTCATATAACTGGCAGCGGGCTTTGTGAAATAATAACTGGACTTTGGAAGAACTATCCGAAGACTGTATTTTATGGTTTAATGAACATCCTAGGCACCCATGATACACCAAGGATTTTAACTGATCTTGCTTATGATGGAGATGAGAGCAAGGCTCGGCAAAGGCTTTTTCTTGCAATTATAATCTGGGCCTTAATGCCTGGTATACCCTGTATTTATTATGGTGATGAAATTGGCATGAGGGGTGGCAAAGACCCCTTCAACAGGGGATGTTTTGTCTTGGATAGGGGAGATAGGGAAATCTTAACCCACTATAGAAAACTTCTTGCATTCAGGAAAAAAATTCAAGACACAGAACCCATGGGCAATCTAGAATTTCAACCGGGGGACAGGGGGGAGAATTACTATGTATTTCATAGGGTCGGAACCAGGTGTAGGCTTACCGTGGCCTTGGCAAGGGATCATGGTCAGTTAGTTCTTCCCATAGAAGTTGATGAAGGGGAAATAATCGAAGATTTTTTCATCAGCGGTTCGGTCACCATGACAGATTTCAACACCTTTAAAGTGCAAGGATGCTCGGGTGTAGCAGTTCTAATATCTAAAGATATTTAGGGTCTACTGAAGGGGTTGTTTGAAGCAAAGAATCCGCTGGCCACAGATGAAATCTGCCAGCAAGCGGCTAAACTTTGTTGCAGTTACAATTGCAAACTTCCTGGATGGCAGGGCCGTATGAATTCATTTGCATTAGTGATTTCCCTTGAGAAATGGCTTATAAATCAATCAAAAGTAAACCATTTAGCAGTTTTATGTCTAGAATGGTTTATAATATCTGACAAATACAGGTATATGAAATCTTTAAACCATTTAAGAATGTGAGCCGGGAAATAGTTTATAAATCAGGATAATATAAACCATTTTACAGCCTAGATCAAATTATGGTTTATGAATTCATTTGCATTAGTGATTTCCCTTGAGAAATGGCTTATAAATCAGTCAAAAGTAAACCATTTAACAGTTTTATCTCAAGAATGGTTTATAATATCTGACAAATACAGGTATATCCAATCTTTAAACCATTTAAGAATGTGAGCCGGGAAATAGTTTATAAATTAGGATAATATAAACCATTTTATAGCCTAGATCAAATTATGGTTTATGAATTCGTTTGCATTAGTGATTTCACTTGAGAAATGGCTTATAAATCAGTCAAAAGTAAACCATTTAACAGTTTTATCTC
>CAZMMB010000127.1:0-5472 GCA_964567325.1 uncultured Oscillospiraceae bacterium | reverse complement strand
TTATTACAGTTCTGGGAATATTTATTCCGAAGAATTTTTGCTCTTTGTTACTGGCCCGCTTCTTCTATGATTACCCCATCCTCATCAACCTTCATATTATCGGGAAGATAGTAGTTTTTTAAAAGCTTTTCTATTTCGGCCATCATTTCAGGGTGTTCAATTAAATAGTTCTTGACATTTTCTCTTCCTTGCCCAATTCGTTCACCATTAAAACTATACCAAGATCCAGCCTTGTCAACAATTTTAGCCTGGGCTGCGCAGTCTAGCACATCTCCCTCCCTAGATATACCTGTCCCATACATTATATCAAACTCCGCCTGCTTGAAAGGGGGAGCCACCTTGTTTTTTACAATTTTAACCCTGGTTCTGTTTCCAATAATTGCATCACCAACTTTAATGCTTTCAATTCTTCTAACATCTATTCGCATGGATGAATAGAATTTGAGGGCACGACCACCTGTTGTTACCTCGGGGCTTCCATATATGACACCCACCTTTTCCCTAAGTTGATTGATGAAAATTGCGCTGGTATTGGATTTATTAATCGCCCCTGCCAACTTTCTAAGGGCTTGCGACATGAGACGGGCCTGGAGGCCAACATGGCTATCACCCATATCCCCTTGAATTTCCGCCTTGGGTACTAGGGCAGCTACTGAATCAATTACGACCACATCTACAGCCCCACTCCTTACTAGGACTTCACAAATTTCCAATGCCTGTTCTCCAGTGTCTGGTTGGGCTACTAGCAACTCTGCAGTATCTACACCTAATTTAGCTGCATATTCCGGATCTAAGGCATGCTCCGCATCAATGAAAGCCGCCTTGCCCCTTGCCTTTTGCGACTCAGCAATGATATGTAAGGCCAAAGTGGTTTTGCCCGAAGATTCAGGTCCAAATATTTCAATCACCCTGCCTTTCGGTACACCGCCTATACCGGTTGCTATGTCGATACTGATTGATCCTGTAGATATGCTGTCGATGTTTAGCTTGGACGTATCGCTTCCTAACTTCATAATTGCCCCTTTTCCGAACTGCTTTTCAATTTGAAGCATAGCGGCGTCTAAGGCCTTTTCCCTCTCTTTTTGATTCCTTTCCATGGTATCCTCCATTCTTGCGAACGTTTGTTCTTGTTTATCATACAGTAGCAATATGGCAATGTCAAGCAGTTAAGAAAACTTACAAAGCAATAATAACATAAAATGTAATTATTGTCAAACCGTGCCATTAAATCCCATCTTTACTGCTGGCAATTTAAGCTTATTCCAACTCCCTTTTATCCAATAAGCGGTTTATCAGGTCCAGCATTGATAGGGTAGCATAATTCCTGTTCCAACTTCGATTGACATTTCTTAAGATTGTTTTCTTACATACCCTATTATCATCCAGTATTGCGCAAATATATATCAAACCAACTGGCTTTTCCTCGGTCCCCCCCTCGGGGCCTGCAATCCCTGTAACCGATATGCAAAGCCTGCTCCCTGTGACCCTTTTCAACCCTTCTGCCATTTCTATAGCTGTGTTTTCACTGACAGCTCCGTATTTTTCCAATGTTTCTTTCCGGACCCCTAGCTCCTGGACTTTAGCTGTGTTACTGTAGGTCACCAGGGACCTATCAAACACAGAGGAAATGCCAGGAATATCGGTAATAGTTTGTGCGAATTGGCCTCCAGTACATGATTCAGCTGCCGATATACTTATGTTCTTTTCAATTAACTTTTTACCTACTAGTTGGTATAATTCCTCGTTATCATAACTGTAAATGTATTGACCAACCTGTTTGTCTACTTCTTTAATCATAGATGCAACCGCTTCTTCTGCCTGAGCCTTGGTCTTTCTCTTAGAGGCCACCCGGATACTGCATTCGCCTTCCTTTGCATAGGTGGCTAGGGTAGGATCAGTTTGACTGTTGATTAAGTCCAAGAGTTTGGTTTCAAGCATGGATTCGCCCACACCGAACAGGCGAAGCATTTTATAGTATATGGCACTGTCGGTTTTGTCTTGAAGGTAAGGTTTTACCCCATTTTCAAACACGTGGATCATTTCCCTTGGAGGGCCGGGAAGGCACACAATTATCTGCCCTTTATTTTCAAGAGCAAATCCTGGAGCTGTTCCTACATCGTTAGGAAAAACTGTCGCCTTCGAAGGAAAATAACCCTGCTTCCAGTTGTTCTCGGTCATAGTCCGATTAAGTTTTTTAAAATAGGCCTCGAGCCTCTCCATAGAGGGCCCATGTGGCACTAAGTGATCATCTAAGACCTGGCAAGCAATTTCTTTGGTGAGATCATCCTGGGTCGGGCCCAAACCACCTGTAGTAATTATAAAATCACAGTCCTCAAAAGTCCTCTTTATCAATTGTTCCAACCTGTTAGGATTATCCCCGATTGTATGGTGGGATAATACATCAATCCCCAAAAGATTTAGTTGTTGAGATAGATATACCGCATTGGTATTAGTTATTTGCCCAAATAATAGTTCTGTGCCTACGCTTAAAACAGAAGATTTCAATTTTTTTTCACCCCACCTTATTTTTTAAATACTATCCTGTTTTTTACTATATATTCCAATCCAGAATACACTGTGACCACAAGGGCTAACCAAAGTATCCAGTGTCCTACGGCTAGATTAGTAAAGTATGAAAAAGGCCAATTCCGCAAGAGTATAAGGGAAAGAGCGACCATTTGCAATATGGTTTTAACTTTCCCTGAAGTACCTGCAGCAATTATTATTCCTTCACCTGCAGCAACAGCCCTAAGGCCTGTTATGATGAACTCTCTAGCTAATATTACTATAATCATCCATCCTGCAATTTCTCCCAGTTCCACCAAACAAATCATGGCAGAGCTTACGAGCAATTTATCCGCCAAGGGGTCCATTATTTTCCCAAAGTTAGTTATGAGATTATATTTTCTGGCAATATATCCATCTAACATATCCGTTACAGATGCTAGTATGAAAAGTATTCCCGAAATATAATAGTAGCCATTCATCAAAAATATTATGAACACAGGTATTAATAAAATTCTAAGCAAGGTCAACTTGTTCGGTAGATTCATTCGTCCTCCCCCCATTATCCCTTTTCTATAGCATGTCCCCATAAATCGTAATCAAATCCATCCAAGATTTTTACCTTGGCAAATTCACCGGGGGATAAGGGTTTTTCAGATGTGAAAATGACTTTATTGTCTATTTCAGGCGCATCATAAGCGGTTCTTCCAATATACCTGCCCTCACCCTCAAAACCTTCCACTAACACCTCAAGGAGGCTGCCAACTTTCCCCATGTTATGATCTAATGAAATTTCCCTTTGCAGTAACATTAACCTGTCTTTTCTTGCTGATTTCACCTTGTCGCTAATCTGATTATCCATTTGGGAAGCTAAAGTTCCCTCTTCCTTAGAGTAGGCGAAAACACCCAAACGTTCAAACTTCATTTCTTTAACGACATCCTCCAATATCTGGGCATCCTCTACCCTTTCACCGGGGAAACCAGTGATGAGGGTGGTTCTTATGTGTATATCGGGTATTCTTTCCCTTAACTTATTTATTGTGTTTTCTATAGAGGCTCTTGTAGATTTTCGATTCATAGACTTTAGAATTCTATCGGATGCATGCTGAATAGGAATGTCGATATATTTACATATTTTATCCACGTTCCTTATTACTTCGATGAGGTAATCTGTTATTTTTTCTTCATAGCAATACATCAATCTTATCCAGTGCAGGCCCTCTATTTCAGATAGTTCTTCCAAAAGCCTGGGCAACTTGAGTTCGCCATAGAGGTCAAGTCCGTAGGCCGTCACATCCTGGGCTATTATTATCAACTCTTTAGCCCCTTTTGCAACTAATTGTTGGGCTTCCTCCAAAATATTTTCCATCTTCCTGCTCCTGTAACCACCGCGTATGTAGGGAATGATACAGTATGAGCACACATTATTACAACCTTCTGCAATTTTAAGGTATGAAGAATAGTTTTTTTCCAACTGATATCTAGACCTTATTTCCCGGTATTGTCCCTGGCAAGTGTTAAAAAAACTCACTTGTTTATTGGGTTCATACCTATCCAAGATATCCGGCAGTCTTTGGTAATCATTTACCCCTATTACGATGTTAGCCTCGGGCATAACTTGGGCAAATTCTTCCTTGTAGCGCTGGGAAAGACATCCCGAAACCACGAGGATTACATCATCCCTTTTAGCTTGGGCTACTTGCAAAATCCTATCTATGGATTCCTCTTTTGCATCCTTTATAAAACCGCATGTATTAATCAATATTACATCTGCTGATGCAGGATTTTTAGCAATTTTATGTCCTTTATCTACCAGAAGGCCTGCTGCATGTTCCGAATCCGAAAGGTTTTTAGGACAACCTAAAGTATCTATGTAGATTTTCATTAATTTTCCTCGTCAATGTCTTTCCCTAAGTTGAGAAATTCTTCCTCAGTCATAAGTACCTTCCTTGGCCTGCTTCCTTCGCTGGGACCGATAATTCCCCTATCCTCCATCATGTCCACCAATCTGGCGGCCCGATTATAGCCTATTCTAAATCGCCGCTGTAGCATAGACACAGATGCTTGTTCTGCCCGGACTACAGTTTCTATAGCCTCTGGAAGCAACTCATCACCGTCATCCTCAGTCTCATTTTTATAAGTGTGGTCGATTTTTTTTATTACGTCTTCTGCGTATTTGTTGTCTGGCATTTGCTCTTTGAGATAGTCGATGACCCTATGCACCTCGGAGTCAGATATGAAGCAACCCTGGACCCTCAGTGCTTTTGATTTACCCAAAGGATTGAAAAGCATGTCCCCTTTACCCATTAATTTTTCAGCTCCGGACATATCTAAAATAGTTCTTGAATCAAACTGGGAGGACACTGCAAAGGCAATTCTTGAGGGAATGTTGGCCTTTATAACTCCGGTTATAATGTCTACAGACGGCCTCTGAGTGGCTACAATCAAGTGCATGCCCGCCGCCCTAGCCATCTGGGCTAACCTGCATATGGATTCTTCAACCTGGGAAGGGGCTACCATCATCAAATCTGCCAGCTCATCTATTACTATGACTATTTGTGGAAGCATTGATTCCTTCCCTTCCTTATCTTTAATATAGGCATTATATGAACCCAGGTCCCTAACACCCGCCTCGGCAAACTTTCTATACCTGTCAGTCATTTCCGAAACTGCCCATCCTAAGGCTGCTGCCGATTTGGAAGCTTCTGTTACAACAGGAATCAAAAGGTGGGGTATTCCATTGTAGTTTCCAAGTTCCACTACCTTTGGATCTATAAGAACCAATTTGACCTCCTCGGGTCTTGCCTTGTATAGAATGCTGATAATAATAGAATTCAAGCAGACGCTTTTTCCAGACCCAGTAGAACCTGCTATTAAAAGATGTGGCATGGTTTTTAAATCTGCTACGATGGGTGTGCCAGCAATATCTTTTCCAACAGCAAATGTAATTTTTGATTTGGATTTTTT
>CAZMMB010000126.1:0-5482 GCA_964567325.1 uncultured Oscillospiraceae bacterium | reverse complement strand
AGAGTACATAAATTTACCTGTATCAGTTACAATAGCGGTATAAATAGCCTCCCCAACATTCACATCAAGATCCCATTTCAGTTCCCTTAACAGTTGATATATCATTTCCCCTGTCGATGATGAATTAGGATTGATATAGTTGAAGTCTGCAAATGGAAGGCCTGTAATATGATGATCTATGGATATAGTATGTTTACAATTAGCGAAAATATTTTCCCTATGGCCTAGCCTTGAAAGATCGCTACAATCTACTGCAATACATAAGTCCGGCTTATCGATGCTAGCCACGTAAACACAATAATCCTTGTCAAGAAACTTAATATTGTCGGGTATTTTATCTTCAATTAGAATTTCAGCTAATTTACCTTGATTTCTCAAGGTTTGACATAAGGCTACAGCCGACCCTAATGAATCGCCATCCATTTGAATGTGTGGGAATATTATGATTGATTGGGCTGATGACAGCAGGCCCAAGATTTCCGCCAAATCCTTAAATTGTTTCCCATCAGCCTTCATCTTCATCCTTCTGTTCTATATTTAGCTCCGCTAAAACCTGGGATATTCTTCTACCATATTCCAAAGATGAATCTATTTTAAATAAAATATCCGGCACATGTTTAAGTTTAATTCGCCTGCCAACTTCCCTCCGAATAAGACCCTTTGCACTTTGGAAGGCTTCCAATACCTCCAGCTGTTTTTCCTCAATGCTTTCGCCGACCCCGTCATTATTCAGCACGGAAATATAGAGGGTTGCTAGGCTACAATCCGGTGTTACCTCAACTGCGGAAATGCTGACGATTCCCGAAAGACGGGGATCCTTCAAGTCTCTGAGTAGCAGTTCACTTGTTAATTTCCGAATTTCCTCAGCCAATCTCTCTGCCCTATATCCTCTGCCCATTTTTCCTACCTCTCTATTTCCTCCATCTTGAAGGCTTCTATAATGTCTCCTTCTTTAATGTCGTTATAGTTTTCTATTCCTACGCCACACTCATAACCTTGGCTCACTTCCCTAGCATCATCCTTAAACCTCTTTAATGATGATATCTTTCCTTCATGCAGCACAATACCATCCCTTACCAATCTGACACCGGCATTTCTTTGGACCTTTCCTTCCAGAACATAGGCCCCGCCAACAATTCCAACACCAGGGACTTTGAAGGTATTTCTAATTTCAATTTTACCCAGAATCAGTTCTTTATAGACCGGTTCTAATAGGCCTTTCATAGCTGCTTCTATGTCATCTATTACATCATAAATGACACGATAAGTACGTATTTCAACATTTTCATGTTCAGCCATTGCTGAAATATTTGAACTAGGTCTAACATTGAAAGCAATTATGATTGCATCAGAGGTGGTGGCTAACATAATATCTGATTCTGTAACCGTCCCTACTCCGGAATGGATTATTCTAACCTTTACGTTTTCAGTATGCAACTTTTCTAAAGATGATATCAATGCTCCCACAGACCCCTGTACATCAGCCTTTATTATTAAATTTAGCTCCTTGATTTCCCCTTCCTTAATCTGGCTAAATAATTGGTCCAGGGTGGTGCTAGAGTTTCTAAACATTACTTCTTCTCTTACTTTAAGCCTTCTTTGCTCAGCAATCTCCCTAGCTATTTTGTCTTCCTTAACAGCATTAAATTCATCCCCTGCCTCCGGTACATCATTGAGTCCCAAAATCTCCACAGCTGTAGCAGGACCTGCCTTGCGTATGTTGTCCCCTTTATAGTTAGTCATAGCCCTAACCTTACCGCAGCAAGTGCCAACAACAATTGGCATGCCGGTTTGCATGGTGCCATTGAGAACAAGTAGGGTTGCAACGGGCCCTTTTGACTTATCTAGCCGGGCCTCAACTACTGTGCCCATAGCCAACCTTCCAGGGTTAGCCTTTAATTCCATCACTTCAGCCTGAAGCAAGATCATTTCCAACAAATTTTGGATACCTTCCCCGGTTTTTGCTGAAACAGGCACGCTGATTGTATCCCCACCATATTCCTCAACCAAAACCCTCTGGTCAGGCGGAAGGTTTGCAAGGTCTTGTTTGACCCTATCAGGGTTAGCTTCCGGTTTATCAACCTTGTTAATAGCCACAATAATTGGTATTCCAGCTGCTTTTGCATGGCTTATCGATTCAATAGTTTGTGGTTTAACGCTATCGTCAGCTGCAACAACTAAGACTGCTATATCAGTAACGTGGGCCCCTCTAGCCCGCATAGCTGTAAAAGCCTCATGACCAGGTGTATCTAAGAAAACAATCCTTTGACCGTTAATCCTTACTTCTGAAGCACCAATGTGTTGGGTTATTCCACCTGATTCAGTCGTTGTTACATTGGTCTTTCGTATGGCATCCAATAAGGAGGTTTTTCCATGATCTACATGGCCCATAACCGTAATAATAGGTGGCCTGTTTTTCAAATCCACATCCTCGTCTTCAAAGGTTTCCAGCCCTTCTTCTTCGATTTCTTCTTCAACCTTGTCAATCACTATATTGATTCCTAATTCTGCTCCCAAAAGTATTGCAGTATCCTCATCTAAATTTTGATTTACATTGGCCATTATCCCTAACTTCATCAAGGCAAGAATTATTTCAGAAGTGGATTTTTCAATTTGCTCTGACAATCCTTTAACTGTAATTGGCACATTTATAATTTTTGATCCTGGTTCCAAAGTTTCCAAATCGATGTTGCTAGTTGTTTCCACTGGCTTTTCTACCTTTTTCTTATATTTCTTCGGTGCTTGTTTTTTCATGGGTGTTGCCATAATGTCGCCACGACGATAATCTTTTCTACCCTTTTGCCTCTTAGCCTGGGCCGGTTCTCCCTTATCCTTGGCCACTCTTTCAAACTTTTCTTTAGCTGGCCTTTCTTTTGTGGGCCTATCGGCTTTATCCCTTGTTGTCCTGTCCCCCTTACTTGCAACTGCTGTGGCCCGTTCCTTCTCGGGTCTAGCAGACTTGTCTTTTGCAGGTTTTCTTTTGCTATCCTGTGCAGGTCTCTCGGCTCCGTCAGCTGTTGGTCTCTTAGGCTTTTCTGTTGCTAGTTTATCAACCTTCGCCCTTTCGACCTTCCTTTTAGCCAACCTATCCGCTTTTTCTTTGGCAGCCTTCTCCTTGGCGGCTTTTTCTTTAGCAGCCTTCTCCTTAGCAGCTCTTTCTTTGGCAGCCTCCTTCTCCCTGGCGGCCTTTTCCTCAGCAGCCTTTTCTTGGTCGGCCTTTTCCTTGGCAGCCTTTTCTTTAGCTATATCTGCAGCCCTTTTCTTTATTACTAATCCCTTGGGAAGGTTTAAATCTATAGTCGCCTCTTCTTTAATCGCCTCTTCTTTCTTTTTTTCAATTTCCTGCTTTTCCTCTATAACTTTTTCCCCTTTATCTTGCTTTTGGCTTTCGCCCTTATCCTTAATTTGAGTTTCATGATGTTGCAGTGATTCAGATTTAGGTAAAGGAATACCTACAGGAGGTTGTTTGGATGCAGATTTGGGCAATGGAACACCTATAGGTGGCTGTTTAGATATAGGTTTAGCTTTTACCTGTTCACTATCCGCTTCAGGCGCTTTTCTTGGGGGTGTTTTAGGGGTGGTTTTAGGTCTAGCTGGTTTAGCTATTGGTTTTTCACGAGTTTTCCTAGTAACAGGTGCCGCTTTGACCGATATCTTCACCTCTTGTTCCTTTGGACTCGATTGGATTTTTGTAGGAGCCTTAACAATTTTCGTCTCAGTTTTTTTTGTCCTGCTGTGTAAGATCATATTAGTAATTGCTTTTACATCAATCTCTGATATAACACTGTTATGGCCTTTTGCCACAATGCCCATGCCATTGATTTTTTCAAGCAGCTCCCTACTTTCCATCTCTAATTCCTTAGCTATTTCATAAACTCTTTTCGACATAAATACACCTCACCTTACCTATCATCAATCTGCCCAAGACTATCAATTTAAAAGTCCTTCAAATATTTTATTTAGCTCTTCTTGATCCACATCTCTTGCTAAACCTCGTGCTATAGCGTTTCTTTTTCTGGCATTGGCGATACAATCTGCCTTAGGACATAGATAAACTCCCCTACCATTAACTTTCCCTGTAGAGTCTACAATCAATTGCCCTTCCCCAGTGTAGACTATTCGGATCAGCTCTCTTTTCGGTTTTGATTCCATGCAGCCTACGCATCTTCTCATTGGAATTTTTCTTGTCTTCATAGCCTTCCGTTCCATAAAACAATCACTTAATAAACTTTTAGTTTCTAACTCTCATTATCCAGCTCGTCTCCTACCGGTTCGAGTCCAGCTTCTGATTCTTGATTCATTTCTTCAGCAGTTTCGTCTTCATAACCATCATCTTCATCTAGGTCGTCTTCATATCCGTCTTCTTCCTCTAATCCGTCCTCATGCCCATCATCTTCCTCTAAGCCATCCTCGTCCTCGAGGTCATCCAGGTCAAAAAAGTCAAGTTCATCATCCTCTTCCTCGAATTCCGGGTAGTATTGAGAATGACTTTTGATATCGATTTTCCAGTTACTTAATTTGGCAGCTAGGCGCACGTTTTGCCCCTCTTTTCCTATTGCCAAGGACAATTGATAATCTGGCACAACTACTGTTGCCGATTTTTCATCTTCATTTATTATAACACTTTCCACCTTTGCTGGCGAAAGTGCACTTTTTATCAATTCGTCAGGGTTTTCACTCCAATTAATAATATCAATTTTTTCATCAAAAAGCTCATCGACAACCGCCTGTACCCTCACTCCTCTGGCACCAACACAAGCTCCTACAGGATCCACATTTTCGTCCTCGGTATAGACGGCGATTTTTGTTCTAGATCCAGCCTCCCTGGCTATACTTCTTATCTCTACAATTCCATCTTGTATTTCAGGAACCTCCAGCTCAAAAAGCCGTTTCACAATGCCTGGATGGGACCTGGAAAGGTAAACTTGCGGTCCTTTTGTGGTCTTCTTAACATCTAAAATATATACTTTTATCCTGCTGTTAACAATGTATCTTTCTCCCCTGACCTGCTCGTTTACAGGCAAGATACCTTCCGTTTTTCCAATATTAACAAAAACAGTTTCATTGCTAATTCTATGGATTACGCCTGTAACGATTTCGGTTTGACGGTTAATATAATCTTCATATATCATACCCCTTTCCGCCTCGCGAATCCTTTGTACAACAACCTGTTTAGCCGTCTGTGCTGCAATTCTACCAAAATCTTGCGGGGTAACACGGTATTCGATAACATCTCCAAGCTCATATTCGGGGTCGATAGATTTCGCTTCATCAATAGATACTTCTATAAAGGGGTCTAATACTTCTTCAACCACATCTCTGCGCATAAAAACATCGATGTCCCCCTGTTCTCTATCTACGCTCACGCGAACATTCTGAGATGTTCCATAATTTTTCTTATAAGCTGAAACCAGGGCTGATTCTATTGCCTCTATTAGCAAATCTTTCGATATTTCCTTTTCTCTTTCAAGCTCATCCATCG
>CAZMMB010000125.1:0-5550 GCA_964567325.1 uncultured Oscillospiraceae bacterium | reverse complement strand
ATGCAAGTGCCACATTTTATGCATAGCTCATCCTCGATATAGGCCTGCCCATCTTTGACCTTAATTGCCTTGACTGGACATACCCTGACACACCGGTAACAATCCTGACAATTAGCCGTTACCGTATAAATAACATTTTTGTCGTCCATTCGTCTTTCATTTAAGGCATATTGGTCCATGAGCTATCTCCTTATTAGATTGTTTTCTGGATCTCATCTATCGCCTTTTCAAATGTGCAATGCTCTAAAACCTTTCCATTGACACTTAGCACAGGCCCTCTCTTACAACGCTCCGTGCAGAATGAGGCGGTAAATTCCGTATCCTTTTCTAAATCCTCTTCTCTTATATAATCCATCAATTTTGTGTAAAGCTGCTGGGCCCCCCTAAGGAAGCAACTGGTCCCAAAGCATATATTTAAGTTTAGCTTTTTCTCCCCACTGCTTTCCGTTAGGAATACATCCTCCGACTGTATTCTTTTTCGATTGCTGTATTCCGTATGTAAAAGCTTGTGGGCTTTTTCGGCTGACATCCTAGTTTCATAGAGTTCCTTAATATAGGGATTCTCGTGAGAACTGTGGAATTGCAGCATTTTGTCGTTATCGAATAGTTCCCTGGCACGGCTTTCCACTGCCGCTTTTTCTTCTGTTATTGGTTGGCCACCACCGTTAACACATCCACCGCAGCAAGCCATTACCTCAACCAGATCATAATACTCTTCCCCGGTCCTTATCTTATCTATCAAGGCCCTGGCACTGGCTAAACCACTGACTACAGCCAGTCTGAGTTTTTTATCTGCGATGCTTACATTGAGTGTTTTTACACCCCCTGTGCTGATTTCGGTAAATCCTGTCTTCATGCCCTTCCCTTTAGAAAGTTTTTCAGCCGCATACCGGAGGACAGCCTCGCTGACCCCACCCGAATTTCCGAAAATCACCCCTGCCCCTGTTTTAAAGCCATAGGGCATGTCAAAGGAACCCGGCTCCAAATTACTGAATGTAAGTCCCCTCTCCCTTATCATTAAAGAAAGTTCCTGGGTTGTCAATACATAATCTACATCTTTGTTTCCATCCACGCTAAACTCAGGGCGATTTGCCTCATATTTTTTCGCAGTACATGGCATGATGGATACCACAACAAGGTCTTCCCTGCTGATATTTAACTCCTCCGGCAAGTGGTCCTTTACCACGGAACCGAACATTTGCTGGGGTGAACGACAAGAGGAGAGGTTAGGCAACATATCCGGATAGTACTGTTCTGCAAATTTTACCCAAGCTGGGCAGCAAGAAGTAAACTGAGGGAGGTTTTCTCCTTTAGCTGCCCTTGCTAGGAATTCATTTCCTTCTTCGATTACGGTTAAATCAGCTGTGAAGGCCGTATCGAACACCTGATCGAAGCCCATCAATCTCAGTGCTGTGACAATTTGTCCTGTTGTAGTTGTCCCGGGTTTATATCCAAAGTACTCACCTAAGGCAACCCTAACCGCAGGTGCAATCTGTACGACTACGTATTTCTTTTCATCATGTAAAGCATCCCAGACTTCATTAATCTGAGATTTAGGTATTAGGGCTCCTACAGGACACACCTTTACGCACTGACCACAATTGACACATTCAACCTCTCCTAAGCCCTTGTCAAAACAAGCCACAACTTCTGCATCCGCACCCCTGTTAGCAAAATCTAAGACGCCGACGGATTGTATTTCTTCGCACACACGTACGCAGTCGCCACACAATACACATTTGCTGGGATCCCTGATTATTGCATCTGACGATAGGTCAGGGACCTTATGAAGGTTAACTTGTTGAAAACGCACTTTGTCTATACCCATTTGGCGGGCAATCTTTTGCAGTTTGCAGTCCCCGCTCTTGGGACAAGTTGTACAGTTCTGATCATGGTTGGCAAGCATCAGCTCCACAATCATTTTTCTCATATCCCTCAACTGCTTGGTATTTGTCTTTATAACCATCCCATCAGCCGGGGGGGTTGAACAGGCGGGAATCACACCGTTATTCTCAACCTCTACCATGCACATACGGCATGCTCCATAAATGCTCATATCTGAATGATAACAAAAGGTAGGCAGGTCTATTCTCGCCTTTCTTACTAACTCTAGGAGGTTTCTTTCTCCTTCGATTGGAATTACCATCTTATCCACAGTAACAGTTTGTCTTTTATACATGAAGGTCACCTCTCTATCCTACAATAATGGCATCGAATTTACAGCTTTCTACACACACGCCACACTTGGTACATTTATCTTTATCAATTACATAGGGTAGGCCCTTTGCGCCTTCAATGGCGCCTACGGGACATTTTCTGGCACAGATTCCACAGCTCTTACATTTCTCCGCTACAATCGTATATTTTTTAAAAGCCTCACATCTATTAGCCGGACATTTTCCCTCAAATACATGGGCATCATATTCATCCCTAAAGTATTTCATAGTTGAAAGTATCGGGTTGGGTGCTGTTTTTCCCAAACCACACAGGGACCCTATTTTTACTACACCAGCTAATTCCTCAAGCAGTTCCAAGGTTTCGCCGGTGGCCCTACCCTCTGTTATATCAGTGAGAAGGTTGAGCATCTGCTTTGTTCCCTCTCTGCAAACTACACACTTACCACAAGATTCGCTCTGGGTAAACTGCATGAAGAATTTGGCCACATCAACCATGCAGGTCTGCTCGTTCATAACAACCAGGCCACCAGAACCTACCATGGCACCAACAGATCTTAAATTTTCATAGTCCAAGGGCAAATCCAAGTGTTCTTTTGTAAGACAACCACCTGAAGGACCTCCTATTTGAACCGCCTTAAAATTCAGTCCGCAATTTGTTCCATCATCATTAAGTACCCCGCCGCCGATATCTCCAACTATTTGCCTCAGCGTTGCCCCAAAGGGTACTTCTATCAGGCCTGTGTTTGCCACATGACCTGTTAAAGCAAAGGTCTTTGTACCGTTAGAAGTTTCCGTTCCTATAGATGAGTAGGCTTTAGCGCCCATCTTCATTACTATAGGCACATTGGCAAATGTCTCCACATTGTTGATTACCGTCGGCTTTCCAAAAAGCCCTGACTGTGCTGGAAAAGGTGGTTTTGGTGTAGGCATCCCCCTCTTTCCTTCAATTGATGCAATAAGGGCTGTTTCTTCGCCACATACGAAAGCACCTGCACCCTCCATTATGTGGAGATCAAAATCAAATCCTGACCCAAAGATGTCTTCACCTAAAAATCCAGATTTCTTGGCATCCTCCACAGCTATATTCAGCCTTTCAACCGCCAAGGGATATTCGGTCCTGACGTATATGTAACCCTCCCCTGCTCCGACGGCTTTGGCAGCAATTATCATTCCCTCTATAACACTATGGGGACATGCCTCTAGCAAGCATCTATCCATAAATGCGCCCGGGTCACCTTCGTCACCGTTGCATACTATGTATTTAACAGCTTCCTCCTGGATTCTTGTCAACTCCCACTTACGCCCTGTAGGGAAGCCTCCACCACCTCGACCCCTTAGGCCAGAATCAAGGACGAGTTTACAAATCTCATCTCCGGTCATTTCCGTAAATGCCTTTTCCGCCATTTCATAGCCATCGTTTGCGATATACTCCTCCATATCCAAGGCGTCAATATGCCCACAATGCTTTATTCCAAGCCTGTGCTGCCTTGAATAAAAGGGAATATCATCAGCCTTTTCTACTGTCTCATGACTATCTGGAGTCTTGTAGAGCAATCTTTCAATAACTTCACCATCCAGCACTGTTTTTTCAATAATTTCTTTGGCATCCTCCGGCTTTACTTTTGTGTACAATATATTTTCAGGATATATGGTAACCAAAGGGCCCATTTGACAAAAACCTTGGCAACCGCTCTTGGCCATTACATAATCCTTCTTTTCTTCTTTTGTTAGCTCCACTGATACTGACACGGAAAGTCCTTTTTCTTCAATGTTTTTCTTAAGTTCATCATAGACTTTTAGGGACCCGCCTGCTACGCAGCCAGTACCTGCGCATACCATAATCCGAGCCTTGTATTGGGACAAATTTTTATTAAATGTTTCTTTTCTTTCTTTGAGAGTCATATTAGTTATCACTTCCGACACCCTCCTTCTTCTTTATTTCTTCAATCAGGGCTATTGTGCTTTCTGGGGTCATCAACCCATGAACATCCTCATCTATTACTACCACAGGGGCTAAGCCACAAGCACCCAAACAAGCAACTGTCTCCAGAGTAAACAACATGTCGGATGTAGTATTATTTTTTGCGCTTAAACCTAAGTTTTCTTCCAGCGCTTTTAATATATCTTTCGATTTCTTTACATGACAAGCAGTACCATCACAAAGCTTTATAACATGTTTCCCTTTTGGTTTTAGTGTAAAATGTGAATAAAAAGTTGCTACTCCGTATACGGTTGAGGGTGATATCCCCAATGCCGTGGATACGAAAGTCATAATATCCTCCGGTAAATAATTATACTCCTCCTGCATATCCTGCAGAATTGCGATAAGCTTGTGTGGATTATGCTCATATTTGTTCAATATCTCACATACCCTGTCGAATTTTGTCCCAATCCCTTCACTCATATTAGAACCCCTCCTCTTTTTCTAACTTTGCAGCTAATTGCCTCGATAACAATACCAATGAAGTTGCCATGTTCTCATTTTGGACAACAACATGATCTGGCAGGTTCAAATGAACAGGTGCAAAATTCCAAATGGCCAATATGCCTCCTGCCACCATTTGATCACAAACCTCCTGGGCAAAAGCCCCAGGGGTAGCAATAATACCTATATGAACTTTTAAACGTTTGCACACATCAGCCAGCCTGTTTATATGCAGAATCTGTTTCCCTGCAATACTTGTATCCACCAGTTTTTCATCGGTGTCAAAGCCCATTAGAATCTTAAGGCCATAATCATCGAAAGCTTTGTATGACAAAAGGGCACTGCCTAAGCGGCCCACACCAGCGATTACAGCTTCGTCCACATTGTCATAACCCAAGAACTTCTCTAAATCCCTTATCAGTTGCTCTACTGGAAAGCCGGTCTTTGGCCTTCCTCCGCTACTGCTTACGGCAGCCAAATCTTTCCTAACCTGCACTTCATTAAGTCGCATTGCATTTGCAACGACAGGGGCAGAAATATGTCCTTTCCTATCCGCATACTCTTTTAGATAATTTAGATAAAGGGGCAACCTTTGCAGCAATTGCTTTGATACCCCATACGTACCTTTTGACTTGTTGCTCACTCTTTCCTTCCCCCCTTCATTGTTGCAAAAAAACCGATATATCCGTGTCGATATAATTATACTGTTAAAGTTTAGTCAATGTCAATACTATTAATGAAATATTTATAAATAATTACGATTTGAAACCCAGCACGTCGCAGTGGGCTTTCCCAAAGCGGTTCGTGCTTTGGGAAAGCCCACTGCGATGTGCCAGGTTAAATGACATTGGATATGAACAGTAACTTGTCTCACCCTTCGTTAACAAACTTTTCGTAAATATGAGCAAAATTTACGCTTATGTGTGGATTTCAGGTAAAAAAAGGCCC
>CAZMMB010000124.1:0-5577 GCA_964567325.1 uncultured Oscillospiraceae bacterium | reverse complement strand
GACAGCTTGTCATATAATATCCGCCTAAGAGTATATATATAACAAGGAGCAAGGATGATAAAATTAATACTTTACATAGCAATTTTAATAAGCGGAATTAGCCTGGGATACCTGGGGGCCAGAAAATTTGAAAATAGGCTTGTCCATCTAGATGATTTAATCCTGGTTTTAAAAACCCTGGAGGCTGAAATGGAATACCGCAGAGACCCCCTGCCTATATTATTAGAAAGAATTGGGGAAAGGACAGATAATTACGCCGGCACATTCTTGCTAGCCGTATCAAATTATTTAAAAAAACAGGAAGGTTTTAGCCTGCTTGAAAGTTGGAAACAGTCAATAACAGAGGTTTATGGGGGAACAGCCCTTAAAGAAGAGGATAGAATTATTTTGACTCAGCTGGGAGCCCAAATGGGAAGGACAGACATTGAGAACCAGCAAGCGCTATTCGACTATATTGTTAATGGCTTGAACAGGCAAAGAAGTCAAGCTGATGAGGAAAGAAGAACAAAAGGAAAAGTATATCGTACACTGGGGATTGCTTGTGGGTTGTTAGCAATTATAGTATTGCTTTAGGAGACTAGGGATGGATTTTAATGTAGATATTATTTTTAAAATAGCAGCCATAGGAATCATTGTGGCGGTATTGAACCAGGTTTTAATCAGGGCCGGCAGGGAGGATCAGGCCATGATGACGACCCTAGCAGGTATAATAGTAGTTCTAGTCATTATAATACAGATGGTCAATGAATTTTTTAATACTGTTAAGACCATGTTCAAACTTTGATAAGAAAATGGATATTTTTCAAGTTGCAGCTGTGGCCTTATGTGGGGTAATAGCTACATCCTTAATCCGTCAATATAAACCGGAAGTAGCAATTTATATTATCATAGCCACCGTTTTAATTATCTTTGCTTTTGTATTATACAAGCTTACTTCTATATTTGATTTCCTTTCGTATATTTACAACAACCTGAGTTATGGAAAAGCCTTTTTCCCAATCCTTTTAAAAATACTGGCAGTTGCCTATGTTGCGGATTTCGTTGCACAAATATGCAAAGACGCTGGGGAAGAAGCTATTGGAGGGAAGGTGGAGCTTGCTGGAAAGGTAATAATTTTCTATATAGCCGTACCCGTCATGATTTCAGTCTTAGAAACACTGACGAAACTGCTAAAAGGTTAGGAATGATATGGATTACATAAATATAATCAATGAACAGTTGGAATCCATGGATATTGAAGCCTTGGAGGAGCTGGCAGGAATTAAAAATTCCCTTGGCATATCCGATTTGAATGTGGGGGGAATTATATCCCGTTTATTAAATGGAGAACCCCTTTTTCAAATTGAAAAAATTCTTGATGCTATCCTAGGATTTTTTTTCGGTGAGATAACATCAGCCATATATTTAGGTGTACAGATATTAGCAGTCTGCATACTCATGGCTTTGATGACTAACCTTTCCTCTGCTTTTGGCAATGCTGCGGCCTCGACCATAGGATCAATGGCTTGCAGCTGTGTGGTAATAGCCATGTGCCTCTTTAGCTTCCGCGATATTTATCAATTGAGTGAAGGCGTTATATATAATATGGCTATGTTTATGCAAGCTTTAATTCCTGTCCTTCTGCCACTTATCATTGCTGTTGGTGGGCTTTCGTCCGCAGGTATCCTAAGTCCCTCTATAATAACTTCGGTAGTTATTTTCAGCACCCTTATACAAAAGGTTATTTTGCCACTTCTTTTTTCCTCCTGTGTTTTTATTTTGGGAAACAGCCTTGCCGACAGGGATTATATAAAAAAATTAGCCCTCCTCCTCCGTTCAGCCGCAATTTTTATAGTAGGATTCGCTGTAACCCTTTTTTCAGGGCTTACGGCTATTCAAGGTTTTGTAACGAAAAACGCTGATGGAATGCTGATAAAAACAGCTAAGTTTTCCGTAGACAATTTGATACCTATTGTAGGCGGATTTGCAGCAGATTCATTAGATATGGTTCTAAGCTGCACGGCAATTATTAAAAATAGCCTAGGTGTTTTCGGCCTTATAACAATCATTTTAATGCTGGCACTACCCCTAATTAAGATTTTTGCTGTAGCCCTAGTTTATAAGGTTACTGCCACCCTGGTTGAACCCATAGGGAATAAGGTGATTTCTGATTGTCTAAACGAGATGGGTAACACCGTTGTTCTGCTGGGCCTAATGATTTTATTGTGTGGTGTTCTCTTTTTGATTTTTATAGGTATTCTCATAAGCGTAGGAATTGCGCTTTGAAGGGGGATGGCAATGAAAGATTGGGTATGGAATATATTTATAATGACCACATCGCTGGCCTTTGTAGAGCTGCTGTTGCCAGAGGGGGATATGAGAAAGTATCTAAAGTTTGTATTTTCCTTATTTATCCTGGCTACCATCATCTATCCTTTTAGCAATCAGACTTTCGACAAGGCTATTGCCCTTGAGACTATGAATATGCATAAATTAATTTCTGTTAATACCCGCCAGGTGGAAGAGGTTTACAGGGAAAAAATCCAGTCTTTAGAAGAGAAGAAAAATCCTAAACAAAATCCTGGAATAAGCCTGCCACCATCGGATATATATAGTAAAGAGGAGACGACAAAATGAAGGATAAACTAAAAGATGATAAGTTCGTGAAAGACCTTCTCTACAAGTTTCTTTCCCTTTTGGTAATAGCCGTCGTGGCCTTGCTTTTGTTAAATGTCATGTCTTTGAAAAAGGATGGCAGGAGGCAAATAATAGATGAAGATGGGGGAACTGAATACCTGAATGAAGTCTTTACTCGGGAAGAACTTAAGCTGACGGAAACATTGAAGGGTATAAAAGGGGTAGGCGATGTAAGGGTAATGCTAACTTATGAGCTAGCAGAAACTGCTGACAATTATTTTTCAGATGGAAGAAAAGACAGGGAAGGAAGGGTTAAGGGTGCTGTGGTCATTGCATCCGGAGGAGGAAAAGCAGTAACCAAGAAAAATATAGTAGAAGCAGTCACGGCTTTGTATAACATCCCCGTACAAAATGTTAAGGTGTTTGAAAAATCAGAGGAGGTAAATAAATGAGTAGGATCCGTTTCAACAGAAGTCTTAAAAAAAAGACTTTAATACTTATGGCTATGCTTTTAGTAGTTTTAACTGTTGGGGTTATAAATAACAAGCTAGCTAAAAGGGATGATTTATCTGCATCAAATGAATATGTAGACTATGAAGAAAGGATGATGGACGAACACGATGGTGAGGTCCTAGTCGATAGCATCCATTTGGCCTCTCTTTCGGGTGAAGACCCCCAACAAGAAGAAGAAGCACCCCCCATGGAAAGTGCCATAGTCATAACTTCGGATGATATTTCCGAAATGAACAGTGCAGATTCCTATTTTGCTGAGGTAAGGGCAACAATGGATATGGATAGGAATGAAATCCTGTCTATGTTAACATCTGTCATCGAGGAAAATGGTTCAGGTCCTGAAAAGGATAATGCAACCAAGCAGAAGCTCAGAATTATTGAATATATGAATACAGAAAAAGTAATAGAAACTCTTGTTGTTAATAAGGGTTTTGCAGAGGCTTTTGTTGTTATGACGGATACATCTGTCAATGTCAGTGTTAATAAGCAGGATTTGACCCAAAGCGATGTGGCAAAGATTATGGATGTAGTTATTAGAGAGACGGGTCGGTCAGCCGAACAAATAGTCATCCAGAACAAATTCTAAAGGCATGGGCCTGAAAGCTAACAGGCGGTGGCAGACTGTCACCGCCTATGCTAGGTTGGATTTTCGTTGAATTATTAGCCAGCTTCTGCTATAATTTTTTTGAGGTGATAGAGGTGTCAACCGAAACTGAGGACAAACATGGGCAGGTTAAAATATCAGATGAGGTCATAGCGATTTGTGTGCTTAATTCTAGCCTTAAAACGGAAGGTGTACATAGCTTAAGCGGAGGATTGACCGATAGTCTGTCTAAAAACATACTGGGAAAGGACCCCCTTTATAAAGGCATAAAAATAAATCAAAGCGATGATGGTGTAATAATAGATATAACTATCGTTGTTGAATATGGTGTAAAAATCCCCGATGTAGCGTGGAATCTCCAAGAAAATGTAAAGAAAGAAGTCGAGGAGATAATCGGTGTGTTGGTTGATGCGGTAAACATCCATGTAACAGGAGTTCATTTCAATGAACCATAGCTATAGCGGGAGGAGTAAATGACTAATAAGAACATTAGGAAATTGACTAGGGAATATGCTATGCAATTTTTGTACGAGGCAGAGATTCAAGGCGATTATAGCACAAAAATCAGAACGGATTTTTTTTCTTTTATCAGACAGGTTGAAGATGATAAGGCTGAATCGGCAAGCAAAGATTTCCTTGTAGATATTGAATATTTCAATAAGGTAGTAAATGCTGTCAATGAAAATTTGCCAGATATAGACAGGCTTCTAGAGGTTTATGCTAAAAATTGGAGGATTGAACGGATAGCAAAGGTTGACTTATCAATACTTCGACTGTCAATTGCAGAAATAGAATATATGAGTGAAATTCCTGTATCTGTATCTATAAATGAAGCAGTAGAGCTAGCAAAAAAATATGGGAGCAAGGATTCAAACAAATTTATAAACGGAATACTTGGAAAAATAGTGAGAGAAAAGGGTATTTAAGAATGAAGGACAAGGGGTTTGCCATCCTGGCTTTAGATACCAGCAACTACACTAGTTCAGCTGCAGTAATCCACAGGTCACGAAAAGTAATATTTGACGGACGAATACCATTAAAGGTAAATGCAGGGGAAAGAGGGTTAAGACAATCCCATGCCCTCTTTCAACATAATCAAAACCTTCCCAATCTTATAAAAGATTGCTTTTCCCAAATATCCCCTTCTGATATCAGTGCAGTTTCAGTCAGCGATAAACCACGTCCGGTAGTTGGGTCCTATATGCCGGTATTTACCGCAGGATTATCTTGCGGCCATGTCCTGTCTTACGCCTTGGATGCTCCCTTGCTGAAATTTTCGCATCAGGAAGGACATTTGGCAGCAGCCATATATAAAAAGGAAATTAGCAAACCATATTTGGCCTTTCATCTTTCGGGAGGAACAACGGAACTGCTCTTAGTAGAAAAAAATTCAATGACAAAGATGGGAGGAACTTTGGATATTAATTTGGGACAACTTATAGACCGCGTGGGTGTAAGGATGGGGCTAGCTTTTCCTGCAGGCAATGAAATGGATAAAATAGCCTCAAAATTTTACCCTTCCACACCGGTGGATATTTTGAAACCCATACATTTTCATGGCCTAGATATTAATCTTTCGGGAGTTGAAACCCAGGCGATGAAATGGATAGACGACAAAAATCCCAATGTAGATCTTGTGAGTCAAGAACTTTTAGCCAGGATTGGCCAGGCTCTGGTCCTTTGGATTGAAAAAGCTATGGATAGGACCTCATGTAGGCAGATTGTTTTCATGGGTGGAGTAGCCGGCAGTGAGTTTATACGAAGGATAGTCTTAGATTGTATTAATCAAGATAAATGTAAAATTGTCTTTGCTTGTCCCCCTTTCTCCTCAGATAATGCAATAG
>CAZMMB010000123.1:0-5586 GCA_964567325.1 uncultured Oscillospiraceae bacterium | reverse complement strand
GGACCATGGCCTTGATGGCATCTCTAGCAGGACCTAAGTACTTCCTGGGATCAAAGTCTTCAGGATGTTCAATCATGTGGCGACGGATTTCTGCTGTCATAGCCAGCCTTAGGTCAGTATCGATATTTACCTTACAAACGCCATGTTTAGCCGCTGTACTAATCATTTCCTCAGGCACTCCTTTGGCCCCTGGTATATTTCCACCATATTTGTTGCAAAGATCAACAAATTCTGGTAGGACTGTGGAGGCTCCATGAAGAACTAAGGGGGTGTCAGGTAATAAATTCCTAATTTTTTGGAGACGGTCAAAATCCAGGAAGGGGTCGCCTTTGAACTTATATGCGCCATGACTTGTTCCGATAGCTATTGCAAGGGAGTCCACCCCTGTCCTTTCAACAAATTCAGCAGCCTCGTCTGGGTCTGTGAAGCTAGCAGAACGGGCATCTACATTTATATTATCCTCTATTCCAGCTAATCTTCCCAGCTCAGCCTCTACTACGACGCCTTTTGCATGGGCATAGTCGACCACTTGTTTGGTCAAGGCAATGTTTTCTTCAAAAGAATGTTTGGATCCATCTATCATAACCGATGTAAACCCGTCATCGACACATTTTTTACAAATATCAAAGTCTTCCCCGTGGTCTAAGTGTAGACAAATATCTAAACCGGAATCCATAATTGCTGCTTCAACCAATTTAAGTAAATATGCGGGCTTAGCATATTTTCTTGCCCCGGCCGATACCTGCAGAATTAAGGGAGCCTTTTCCTCTTTTGCAGCATCCACGATGCCCTGGATAATCTCCATATTGTTCACATTGAAAGCACCTACAGCGTAATCGCTATTTATCGCTTTTGCAAACATTTCTTTAGTTGTAACTAATGCCATAGCATACACCTCTCTTCACTTGTGTTTTATAATATTAATGATAGCAATATATCAAAAGCTTGCTTGTTATCAATCTTAATAAATTTAATGATTTCAATAATATTTAGATAAAAATGAAATTCCTCAAACAGCTTCGATACTCTTATCATTATATACCATCTAATAAGTAAATCAAATTTTTTTCATCATGGATAGAAGGGGGCTTGCAAGAGAAACCAATTCCTCCAAATCTCCCAACTTCTTCACTTGGGAAAGGGTATTGGAAATATGGTCTACCTGGTCTTCATGCTTTCCATCGACCAGAAATCCTTTCACCGCATCTAATGAGTCCTGAACCCGGTCTATTGAAGGCAGGTTTTTATGGGGCTCCGGAATTTTGTGGGCCTGACCTAAACGGTTGATTTTTTCTATAGCACCGGTCATGGTGTGGAGCCTGTCTAGAATCATTTCCATTCTGAAAGTATCGATATAGGGGGGACTTTTAGGAAAGGAAGGAAGGCGGATAGGGCCTAGCGGGAATTTCTGCCTTCCGCCTGTAGGTCCCAGTAAAAGTATCATGATAAGAATTAGCCTGGGATTCATATGTAACCTCCAAAAACCATAGTATAGACTATACTATATTATGTTAGAAAGGATGGTTATGTGAATGGATTTAAATCAGCAATTGCTCTCAGATTTAGCCGCCGAGTTAGGTTTAAAGGAAGGCGGGCAAGAAGCAGTAAGAGCTGCAGTGGATATGGCGAATGGTTATATGAATAAAAATGATGAGGTTTTGTTGTCGGAAATATTGAAACTAAAAAAAATAATGCGGACCGATACAGAGCAATATAGGAAACAGATTGCAACACTTAAAACCTTAAAATCGGTTATGAATATTGACCAGCAAAAAAGGCTTGATAGGATGATATCACTGCTAGAGGAATGATATTACTGCCGGAGGAATGATGCAGGCATGGGATGGAAACCCCTTAATCAGTCAAGTATTTAGCGGGTAATAATATGTACGATTTCGGCTGGCGTAGCATTGGAAGGAATTTTAAAGTTGCCTGCTTGTAGTTTTGTATCGGCACCGGCCAGGGTTACGGCATTGTAAAAAGTTTCCTTGCTATCTATGAGGCCTGAGTCTATTAAAAGCTGTGCAATTTGGCTGCCTGTTGATCCGGGTTCAATGTAAATTGATATTTTTCCAACATTTGTATCTGCCGGCGGTTGTTCAACCGTCGGTGGCTTATCATTTTCTATTCCTATGTTAGGTTTTTCAGGTTGGGGGGTGTTTTCGATAGGGCCACTAACAGGTTTATTTGGCTCACTTGCAATATGATTACTGGCTTTATCGTCCAAGGATACTGTTAAGGGATATGCCATGATTATATCTACCCGTACCATTATAACAAAAGCAGCAATAGCAACAATCGCTAGGGCAACCAACAAATCATTTTTATCATATATGAAATCTTTAATTTTATTCATGTTAACCCACCCTTATTTAAGATATTATTGTGATGTTTCTAAAATAAAATATATCATAGATTTTTAACCAGCTCAAATTAAAAATTAATTACATTAGTGGCATGGTAGATTTTCAATCAGTTCAAATTTAAAATCACTTACATCAGTGTTAGGTTGATTTTCGGTAAAGGTTTGTCCATAATATAAATTTCCCACTGTTTTCTGAGCTAATATCCTTCCTAGTGGTATTAGGGTTTTGCCAATTTTGCCAATGATAATTAGGATTTGTTGAACGGGTTATTTGAAAGTCAGAACCCGTTCAGCCAGAGATGAAATCTGCCAGCTATAGGCCAAGCGTTGATTTGCACTGATTGCAAACCCGAATTCTACTGTAAGCTTAGTTAGATGCTGTTTTTCATCTAGACGGAGCCTGACGAAATCTGCATTTTTTTGTTTTGCCATTAGCTTTTGTATAGTGTATAATATTTGAATGGTAACAATTAGAATTGGAGAGAATGAAAAAGATCAGCGCTTGGATCGTTTTCTGCGTAAATATTATAGAAATGCGCCACTAAGCCTTATATATAAACTCATCAGAACGGCAGTAAAAGTTAATGGGGTTAGGGTTGACAAAAAAACTATCCTATGCCAGGGTGATGAGATATTTATTGATATCTCGGAAAAAGAAGAAGAAGGTTTTCTTTCTATCAAGCGAGTAGAAACCGCCCAAAAGCAATTTGGAATTGCCTATGAGGACCAGAATTTGCTGGTTGTAGAAAAACCGTTTGGCTTGTTAACCCATGGCACAAAAAAGGGGGAAAAGGATACTTTAACAAACCAGGTAATGGGTTACCTGATAGAAAATGGGGACTTCAGTCCTGATAGGGAAAAAATATTTACTCCTTCCCCTGTAAATCGCCTTGATAGGAATACAACAGGTTTGGTAATGTTTGGCAAGAATGCGGGAACAGTCAGGGCCTTGTCTCAGATGATCCGTGAGGGAAATCGTATTAGAAGATTCTACATGGTTATAACACATGGAGAAATAAAGGAACCAATGTTGTTGATGGACAGGATGTATAAAGATAAGTCAGAAAATAAGATGAGAATAGATAGAACAAGAAGGAAAAAGCCGGAAAGCGTCATGAAAACAAATATATTTCCCCTAAAAACATCTGGGGGATATTCATTAGTTGAAGCAGAGTTGTTAACGGGAAGGACCCATCAAATTAGAGCCCAGTTAGCTAACGCAGGATACCCTATTTTAGGCGATATGAAATATGGGAAGCCGGAAGTACATCTTAATAAGGAGATAATTACAAGGGTAAAGGCCCAACAACTTCATGCTTGGAGACTTGCTTTTGAAAAATGCATAAGCCCTTTAGAATATATGACGGGAAAAGAAATATATTGCCAATTACCAAAAAATATGAGTAGGATAAAGACAATATTGTTTAAGGACCAATAGATTTAGGCAAGAATAGGAGAACAGGACGGAGATGAAACTTTGGATTAGAGATATTGCTATAGCCTTGCTTGTAGGTTTGCTATTAACCCAGCTAATAAAACCGACGATTGTTAGGGAACATTCTATGGAATCAACCTTGCATGAATATGACTACATAGTGCTTAATAGACAGGCATATTTATTAAACGAGCCTAAGCCAGGAGACATTATTGTTTTTCACACAGATTTGGTCCAGGCCAATGGAAAGGAAAAGCTGCTAATCAAGAGGATTATTGGAATCCCAGGAGACGCTATAAATATTTCGGATGGAGTCGTTTATAGAAATGGTGAGCCCCTCTCTGAACCATATACGAAAGAGGGCTATACTGCCTCGGATATGGATGAAATAACAGTGCCACCAGATAGTCTTTTCGTCATGGGTGATAATAGGCAGAATAGTGCTGACAGCAGGGATGCATCTGTAGGTTTTGTGCAAACAAAGAATATCTTAGGGAAGGCAACGCTAAGACTTTATCCATTTAATAAAATAGGATTGGTCCACTGACCCTGATAATCATAGTTGGAAGGAATAGTAATGAAGCGAATTATTAGTGAATATGGCAAACCCATTCTATTCGCCCTTTTCGCAGCCATATTAATTACATCTGTTGTACGGCCGACCCTAGTAAGAGAATACTCTATGTACCCGACAATTTCTCCATATAGCTATATTATTGTCAACAGGATGCCATATCTATTAAGCATGCCATCTTACAACGACATTGTGGTTTTTAACTCAAATATAGTCACAGAGCATAATGAGGGGCGAAGGCTGGTCAAAAGGATTATTGGCATCGGGGGGGACACTATTGAGATTAAGGATGGTGACGTATATCGCAACGGTAAAAAATTGACAGAGGATTATATTATTGAGGACGCTAGCAGTGGGGAAATGGAGCCTTTTACAGTGACGGAAAATCATGTGTTTGTAATGGGTGATAATCGGCCAGTCAGTCTAGACAGTAGGAATTCCGCAGTTGGAGAAATTGCCATGAAAGATATTTTAGGCCGTGTAGACTTACGAATTTTCCCCTTTAGTCAAATAGGAGCCATAAAATGAGACAGAAAAAAGTTATTGCAAGCAATAGAAAAGCCCGTCATGATTATTTTATAGACCAGGTCTATGAAACGGGAATTGTATTGACTGGAACAGAGATAAAATCGATTCGCCAAGGGAAAATAAACTTGAAGGAAAGCTTTGCCAGGATTGATAATGAAGAGGTGTATGTTTATCAAATGCATATAAGTCCTTATGAACAAGGCAATCGTTTCAATGTAGATCCTGTGCGGCCAAGAAAATTGTTACTGCATAAGCAGGAAATAAGAAGATTGATAGGGCTGGTAAACCAGAAAGGATTGACCTTAGTTCCCTTGTCAGTTTACATAAACGAACGAGGGAAGGCTAAAATGGAACTAGCTGTTGCTAGAGGAAAGAAATTATACGATAAGCGCCATGAAATTGCCAAGAGGGATTCAGACCGCAAGATCCAGCAAGAAATGAAGCAAAGGTTCACACGTTAATAGAATATGGTAAAAAATTTAACATATTTTTAATGTTACAAAGCTTGAGTTTTGAGGTATAATGTATATACAGGATTAAATTCCTACAAAATATGGGGGTGAAATTGGTTTCGACGGGGGTGCGGAATCAGGATAAGCGAGTCGTAGTTTGCCAAGTCTACGTTAAAAATGGCACGTTAAAATTAAACGCAAAAAATAGAACAAACTTCGCACTGGCTGCTTA
>CAZMMB010000122.1:0-5593 GCA_964567325.1 uncultured Oscillospiraceae bacterium | reverse complement strand
GTATAGCTTGTTTCAGACGTTTGGTCTGTTGTGAAAAAGTTTATAGAATAATTTTTCGTTTCACCAGCTTTAATATCCTTCTCTACGAAGGCATTTTGGCTGCGGTTAACTATGCCTGATTGGGGTTCAGCATATATTTTAACCTGACCGGTCCCATTGTTTCCTGCATTAGCCAACTTAAAATTCAAAGTGAAATCTTCCCCTGCAAGCACTTGTTTAGGCAGGTTAATGTTTGTAATTGATAGTCCTGATAGGGAGGCAGAGCTGCCACTGGCTTGGACTGGTATGTAGAGGGTCTGTTCGATAGTGTGTTCATTCACAAAGTAATTGGCATCATTCCCTGATCCCGATGACGTCATTACGTTAAAAATTATCCTGACTGTTATGGTGTAATTTTTGCTGGCCATGCTTGTTTCTGCAACTAAAGGGAATGCAACTGTCTTGGCATCACCTATACCAACATAGCCTACGGATAAAGTTGATGAGCTGTTGTCAATTGTAATTCCCTCGGGCAAAGATATATTTACCTTGGTATCCCTCATGGTTACATTTCCCCTGTTAACAAATGAAAGGGAAAGTTTGTTTTTAACACCAGCAACAATGGCGTCATTGGGACTTAAAGAATGCACAAGGTCTGCTGCCGGTAGGTAGGTGTCCTGATTCCCTGTAACCGGTAAGGAAGCCTTTTTGCTTACCTGGATATTTGCCTTACCCGTGCGTAGCACCTGACCGCTATTAGGTCCCTTATCTATTAATGTGACGTTGATATAATGGGTTTCCGCAGGAGCATTTCCAGCCACATTTATGGTGAAGACCACTTCTGTTGCTTTCCCCGCCCCCAGGCTGATAGTTCCCTCACTAGGATTTGGCTCCGTCAATGCGCCTGAGGACTGAGACAGTCCTGTGCTTGGTAAAAATGTAATTTTTTCATTGCTGTTGTTAGCTACCTGAACTTTTAAGAGCACATTGTTATCACCTTGGGTGGCAAAATATCCCCCTGTTTGTGATAATTTTACACTAGTATTTTCAGCTGCAAAAACCGAATCCCCAACTACTGGATTAATTAAAAGTCCCAGTGCTAAAAGTAAAACCCCAAATAATTTCATTCCCTTCATTGCAAATCTTTCCCCTTTTCATCTGAAATTCTTCTGTCTTCTATTTTTAAAATGTTGCCATCCATTATTGTAACTATCCTGCTTGCAAAGGACGCAATGGTAGGATCATGGGTAACGATGAGTAGAGTCTGATTGTTATCTTTAACCATTTGAACAATTAGATTCATAACTTCCTTCGATGTGGTTGAATCTAAGTTGCCTGTAGGCTCGTCTGCAAATATTATTTTAGGTCTTGCTACCAGTGCACGGGCAATCCCTACTCTCTGCTGTTGTCCACCGCTCATCCTGGTTGGAAGCCTTTTCTCAAACCCTATAAGGCCCACATCTTCAAGCATTTGCTTGGCCATAGCGTCGCGCTTCTTTTTATCCATACCCTGAAAGACCAGGGGTAGGCTTACATTTTCTAAGGCAGTAAGCATGGCTAACAGGTGAAATGACTGGAAGATAAAACCTATATTTTTCTGGCGAAACAGGGTTATCCTTTCCTCATTCAATTTATGTATCGGCACCCCTCCAATATGAATTTCACCTCTTGTGGGTTTCTCCAGGCCGGCTACCATATTCAAAAAAGTAGATTTACCTGATCCTGAGGCACCTATCAGGCAAATTATCTCACCTTTTTCGATTGATAAACTGACATCGTCTAAGGCTACGACTTTTTCTTCCCCCATGCGGTAGATTTTGCGTACATTTTTAATCTCAATTAATGGTTTCATCAAGCACCCCTATTAGTAATAATGTTAACCCAATAAATAATACCATAAATTAGACGACAATGTCCCTTATTTGTTCCTTAACTATTTCTAAACTATTCCTTACGAAACTATTACAGGCCAGCCACAATTGAATATTATTGTTCACACCCGCCACATCGCAATGGGCTTTTCCATTGATAATTATTGCGAAACTGTGTTTTCTGTAGTAGAATATTTATAGCTAGCCATTCAATCTTCATAATACGATATAATCAATAAGGTTAAAGTGAGGAAGTAAAATGGAAGTTAACAGTATCTCTTCTGATGTCGTCAATGACAAGATTCACCAAATCAGCCTTATATCCCATAATGCAAACCTACTAGCTATCAATGCCACAATCGAAGTTATCCACGCCTCAGACCTGCTAAATGCCTTTGAGCAGGTGGTTACAAATAACCTATTTATACAAGCCTGTTTGATGGCAGAACTCTTAAGGGAAGACCCGAATCTTCTAAAGGGCAAGGAGGTACAGTTTAGCCAAGATTACAATATCGAGGAATTCAATATCACAGATGAACAGGGGATTATCATATATAGTAGCCGCCCAGAAATAAGGGGTAATCCGCTTACTGAGCCTAGATTTTTAAGAATTCTTCAGGAGCAAGATTTGAAACTGTCTTTACCTTCTAAAAAGAATCCTATCACCAAACGTCAATTTAAATCAATTGCTATCTCCAGAAGGGACCGGGAGGGGGTTATTCAATTAGGGTCAAGTTATGTGGAGTCCTCTGGCCAGGTGGCAATAAATGGTTTTGGTGCTGTGACGGAAGAAGCTAAAAAGCTAGCAGATTCGATTAACTCCATTTCAACTAAAATGTTGAATAACAATGAGAATCTTTATCGCTCACTGAAGGAACTAAGCAATTTAGCAAGACAACTGAATCTACTGGGGATCAGTGCCTTAATCGAAGCAGCCTATTCTACAAACGAAAAACAAGCCTTCGATAACCTATTGAATTACTATATGATATCAGAGGCGAAACTTGCCGCCCTGCTTATAGAAAAAAGGCCCAATATTAAGTGCGAGGATATGGAGGGGCTATCCGACTGTCTGGGCATAGGAGAATTCTGGATCACAGATGATAAAGGAGTTGTAGAGTTAACAAATATCTCCGGCGGTAAGGGGTTTACCTTTACCAACGAGGGGCAGACTGCTCCATATATGGAGATTCTAGCCAACCCTAGCGTCATAGTAACAGCACCACCTTCGAGGAGAACTTTGGACAATAGAATATACAAATTTGCAGCTGTGTCCAGAAGGGATAAAAAAGGTATTTTCCAAATTGGAATCCCTTCCAAACTATATGGCGAAAACACTAGTAAGGGCTTTACAGAAGTAGCCCGCCAGATTAAGCATCTAGCGGGACAACTGAAGGATATTGTAGACGATATTGAGAGCAGCATTTCAGCTTTAGCCTGAACATTATTTTATACTAACTCAATGAGATGGAAAGTTTTCTTTCCCCTCCTCAACAGAAGTTTACCGTCGGTGAACATGTCTTCTGTTACCATGAGCTTAGTATCTGTTACCCTTTCGCCATCTATGGAAAGGCCACCTTGTTGAATTGTTCTGAACCCCTCCACTTTACTGGGGACTAATTTTACTTCAGTAATAAGGGTGACGATGCCAACACCTTGGCCCCGGAACTTTTCGGGGTTAAAGCTTGTTTTGGGTACGTTTTCCATATCGCCCTGTCCGCCGAAAAGGGACTTAGCTGCCTTTTCTGCTTTGTGGGCCTCATTTTCACCATGAACTAATTTAGTTACCTCGAAGGCAAGTATTTCCTTGGCCTTATTTATCTTTTCACCCTCTAACATAGAAAGGCTTTCAACTTCCTCCATAGGGAGGAAAGTTAACATAGATAGGCAAGTCCTTACATCAGCGTCCTCTACATTCCTCCAATACTGATAAAACTCATAAGGGGATGTCTTGTCCTTATCCAACCAAAGGGCACCTTTTTGCGTCTTCCCCATTTTATTTCCTTCACTGGTAGTGAGCAGGGCGAAAGTCATACCATATACCTGCTTCTGTGCTTCCCTGCGGGTAAGGTCTACACCGGCGATTATATTAGACCATTGGTCGTCTCCACCAAACTGCATTTTGCAGTTGTATCTTCGGTTCAATTCCAGGAAATCATAGGCCTGCATCAACATGTAATTAAACTCCAGAAAGGTAAGGCCAGACTCTAGGCGTTGCTTATAACATTCAGCCGTAAGCATTCTGTTTACCGAGAAGTGCTTGCCTATTTGCCTTAAAAAACCCACGTAATTCAAGTCCAGAAGCCAATTAGCATTGTTATCGTATATGGCTTTCCCGTCTTCAAAGTCGATAAATCGGCCAAACACTTTTTTAAATTTTTCGCCATTTTCTCTTATTATTTCCGGAGTCATAATCTGACGCATGTCTGTTCTTCCTGACGGATCGCCTACCATTGCCGTTCCTCCGCCCACAAGGACAATTGGCACATGGCCAAATTTTTGCATATACATCATTATTATTATCTGCATAAAATGGCCTACATGGAGGGAATCTGCTGTTGGATCGAAACCGATATAAAATGTTACCTTTTCATCCTGCAAGAGTTCCCTTATTTCATACCCATGGGTTGTCTGCTTTATGAAGCCCCTTTCCATTAGAACGTCAAAAACATTGGTATGCTTGCTTACATTGTCGTTAATTTCATACATTATTATACTCCTACCCTGTTATATCAACTTCCTATTTGGTTCCAAAAAGTCTGTCCCCCGCATCCCCTAAACCAGGAACTATATATGCCATTTCATTCAAATGGCTATCCTTGGCAGCTATGAAGATATCCACGTCCGGATGGGCATCACTGAGGGTTTTAATCCCTTCCGGTGCAGCAATAAGGCACATGAAAATAATCTCCTTGCCCCCCCTCTCTTTTATGAAATCTATGGAGGCTACAGCGGATCCTCCAGTAGCCAGCATTGGATCCACTACGAAAATTTGTCTTTGATTTATGTCCGAAGGTATCTTACAATAATATTCTACCGGGCAATGGGTATCCGGATCTCTGTAAACCCCAATATGCCCAACCTTTGCATTTGGAATCAAGGCCTGCATACCTTCGACCATACCAAGGCCTGCTCTCAAAATAGGGATTATAGCGATATCCTCTCCTTGCAACATACGCATTTTGGCCTTACACATAGGGGTTTCAATCTCAACTTCTTTCAGGGGCAGTCCTCTGGTTGCTTCAAAAGTCATTAGCATGGATATTTCCTTAACCAGCTCTCTGAAATCCTTAGTGCTGGTATTTTTATCGCGGAGCATCGCTAGCTTGTGCTGTATCAGCGGATGATCGAACACGTAAACATTCCCCATTTCTATATCTCCTCTTCATATTAAGTGTTTTATTTTTGATTCGAACCATCACAAATTAATAGGTCTACCCTTCGCTGATGCCGTCCACCCTCAAATTCTGTGGTCAGCCACACATCTACTATGTCCATGGCTTCCTCATCTGTAAGTACTCGTCCACCCAAGGCCAACATATTGGCATCGTTATGTTTTCTGCTCATCTCGGCCATGAAGGTATTAGTAACGAGGGCACAACGGACCCCTTCAACCTTGTTAGCAGCAATTGAAATCCCAATACCAGTTCCGCAGACTACTATTCCCCTGTCAACTTTGCCAGATACAACTAACCGAGCACATGCCTTACCATATTCAGGATAGTCTACCGACTCTTCAGAAT
>CAZMMB010000121.1:0-5598 GCA_964567325.1 uncultured Oscillospiraceae bacterium | reverse complement strand
TGAAGCCCTAGTCCTACTTACAAAGTAAATAGAGACAGGTCTTATGTCAGGAATGCCCAAGAAGACAAGTGGAGCGAAGGCTGATTGGGGACATTCTACGGCTGATATATACTGATTGCAAACCCTAATTATTGCGTGCTGAACAGATGGAAATTGTATCTTATTCCATCATTACAAGTGCAAGGGGTAATGAAGTAGCTTGTCATATCCCTTGCACTTGTAAGATTCATAAATGTCCATAATCCGGTAAAGGAAGTCATTTATGAATCGTTCAGCAGGCCCTAATTAAACTATTTAGGATATAAATTCGTTAAATGGTTTATTATTGATTGATTTATAAGCCATTTCTCATGGAAAATCTAGTAGTGCAATAGATTCATAAGCCATAATTTCATACTTGTTATTAAAAAGTTTATATTATCCTGGTCTATAAACTTTTTCTTGCTTCACCTTTGCAAATGGCTTATATTATTTTTCTTGCATATGCAGCCAAATGGCTTATGTGGTTAAGTCAATTTTTTCACTACTACTAAAGTCTTATAAATTCACTATTAAAAAAAAGAAATTGCTGCCGTGAATCGCTCGGCAAGCCCTAATTTAGACGGACAGCTTTAGAAGTTTTTCATAGACCTTGACTCCTGTTGCAAGAATGTCTTCATCGAAATCGAAATTGTTACTGTGTAGGGCCTTTGCGTTTCCTGTACCAAGGAACATGTAAAGGCCTGGCACCTTTTGCATGTAGTAGGAAAAATCATCTGATGTCATAGGTGGCTTGCGGAGGGTAATAAACTCAGAGACAAAGGGTGACGCCTCCGATGAAAGGGAATACTTGGCCGTATTAAAAAGCTTAGGATCGTTGGAAATTGCAGGATATCCGTCAGTTTTATGAATTTTAATCTTGCAAGCATATTTGCTCTCAAAGTCTTTGGCGATTTTTTGGATTTCATCGGATAAGATTATGAAATTTTCATCCTTGAAAGTTCGCAAAGTACCTTCTAAAAGTGCCTGACTGGCTATGGTGTTTCTCACGGTCCCAGCAGTCATTTTCCCCAACCGCAGCAAGCGGAATTCCTCTGCAGGGAAAATAGCCTTTTCCATCTCATATAAGGCATTAATTAAGAGGCATCCTATGTACAGTGCATCGATCCCCTTGTCGGGCCTTGCTATATGGGCGGATTTACCTGATATAGTTATGGTCAGCTCGCTAGACCTAGCCATCATTTCATTAGGTCTTGCTAGAATAGACCCGGCCCTGGCGGAAGGGCTTAAGTGGAGGGCGAAAATGCATTTCACCTTATATTTTTCTAAAATACCTGTATCTACTATGGCCTTGGCTCCACCAGGACTTTCCTCCGCCGGTTGAAAGATAAGCAGAACATCAGAATTTATTTTGGACCTTTGTTCGTCTATTAGTTTGGCAAGGCCTAAAAGCATTGCCATATGTCCATCATGGCCACAGGCATGCATCATGCCAGGATGCAGGGAACGATAGGGAACATCACTAAGCTCCTGGATAGAAAGTGCATCCATATCACAGCGGAAAGCAACTGTGCCTTCGCTTATGGAATTTTCTCTTTTGAAGAAAGCGGCAATTCCCGTTGGTTTGAATTCAGTTATTTCACAGGGGTAATCCCTTAAAACATTTAGCAAATAAGCCTGAGTTTTAAATTCCTTATGACCTAGTTCCGGTATTTTGTGCAAATCCCTCCGGTATTTTTTTAACAGTTCTTTCATGTTCGACCCTACCTTGTTGAATATTTTGCAATCAGCCCTACCATTATACCCTTGACCGGTTAATTAGGGCTTGCTGAATGAATTCTGGCTATCAAAATAATCCGTTTAACAGACCCTAATTATTCCTTAAATCCTTCTAATCTAGCACCTAATACTGCATCCAAGTTAAATTTTTGCAGTTTATACCTCAATGCCTGTCTAGTAATTCCTAATTTTTTTGCAGCTTCAGTAGTGTTTGATGATCTTGATAGGGCTTTGCTAAGTAGCTGATATTCGTATTCATAGAGCAAATCAGGTAATGATTTGTTTTCTGCTATAAAATCATCAGAATCATTCAAGTCCATCTCATTGTAGATTATGCACTCAGGAATATCATTTAGTGTAATATACTTTCCCGAACATATGTTAAATGCTGATTCAATAGCATTCCTTAATTCCCTTACATTACCGGGCCAATTATATGCAAAAAAAGCATTGCCAACGAGTTCATCTATATCCATTATATTCCTATTCATTTGTTGATTAAACTCATCAATATAATACTTAGTTAACACTGGCAAATCGTCTTTTCTAAAATTGAGAGGCGGGAGATCAATATGTACAACACATAGTCTATAGTATAAGTCGCTTCTTAATAAGTTGTTGTTAATAGCCGAAATGGGATCTATATTCATAGCTGAAATAATACGGACATCAATATCTATCATTCTTTCACTTCCAATAGGCCTAATACTTTTATCTTCTATGGCTCTGAGGATTTTAACCTGTGAATCTTTATCCATTGAGTTTATTTCATCCAAGAATAAGGTGCCCTGATTGGCTAGCTCAAATAAACCTTTTTTATTTTCAGCACCTGTAAAACTGCCTTTTACAGTTCCAAATAGTATGCTTTCTAAAAGAGATGCGGGAATTGCGGAACAATTTAAAGATATAAAAGGCTTTGAGCTTCTATTGCTATGACTATGTATAGCCTGGGCAACCAATTCTTTGCCAGTCCCTGTGTTTCCAGAAATTAATATGTAAGAATCAGTTTTGGACACTTTCAAAATTCTGTCTTTTATTTTTAACATAGCACCATTATTTGTTATGATATCATCAAGGGTATATAATTTATTCAAAGATTTGTCCTTTGCTTTTTTATTGTCATATACCGATAATTCGATTGTTCCTATAAGCTCATTATTTGCCTCTAGTGGAAATGTATAATTAATAAAATTATATTTATTGCCTTTAATATCTATCAGTGATTGTCTTTCGTTCATAATAGGCTTTTTATCCCTCATTACCCTATAATGGCTACTAGTTTCCCTATCTAGATTTGTATAGACATCTAAGAGCTTCTTGCCAATAATATCATCTGATACCAGATGATTTGTATCATATGAAAACATAGCAGAATATTCTATGATCCCTTGCTTGTTAGTTATTAAAATTGCATCTACGTGACCATGTTCATTTTTCATGTATTTTATGTATTTTTTTATCATAGTAATTACCCTTTGCTTCTGTATAAATATTCATTTTTCAATCTCAATTATATTATACCACGATAATGCAGGCGAAAGAAATTTTACGTGGGTTGGGAAAATTTCTTTCCTTTGAAGGATGAAAGTTGGGAAAATGATTGTAATTACACATAGGCAAGGCTTGGCATACTTGTTGCTACGATAATTAAGCCATGCACTTGGCATAGCAAATTCATTTATCCATATGTGTATGTGGGTTTGCATAGTTGTGCTAATAAAGTCAATAATAACAAAAGGTTAAAATACAAAAAGAAAGGAGATGAAATAATGGAAGGTTCAAAGCTATTTTGGTCATCAGGCACATGGTTGTTTTTCGTTGCCCAGGGGATGGTAGTCCTTTTAGCAGCCTATTTGCATTGGTATTTAGGAAAGAAAGAAAGGCAAGTATCACAAAATGTAAATAATGAAAACAGTTAAAAGGGGATGAAAAAATGAACTTATATATTTTATTACCATTCGTAGTTTATTTGTTAGTTATGATAGGTATAGGCGTATTTGCAATGCGCCGTGTCAAAAGTTCTGAAGACTTCTATATAGGTGGAAGATCTATAGGACCATGGGTTTCAGCCTTTTCACTTATGACATCCTATGCAAGCGGTTTTACATATACCGCTGCGCCTGGAATGGGCTACAAAGGTGGATGGTCTACAATGTGGTGGGCATCTGGTGATGCTCCTGGTAATTCCTTATCTTTTGGACTTCTAGGAAGGAGAATAAGAAGGTTTTCAGAGCTATTGAGGGCAATTACTTTGCCTGAATTCTATGAAAAACGTTTTGGTAGCCCGGCGTTAAGATTGATAGCCTCAATCGTAATAGTCAGTACAGTAAGTTTGCATCTTGTAGCACAATGGGAAGCATCGGGCATAATGCTTAGTGTAGCTTTCGAAACAGATTACATGGTGGGAATGGTAATAGGCGGTGCAGTCGTATTAGCCTACACCATAATGGGAGGATATCTTGCCACTGTATATAATGATTTTATGCAAGGCATTATAATGTTTATCGGAACGCACCTTCTGTTTTGGAGCGCAATTTCCGCAGTGGGCGGCTTTGGCGCCCTAAATAATAAATTAGCGTTAATCGATCCTAATCTAGTGACACCATGGGGACCTGATAATGCATATGGAACTTTGCTTGCAGCATTATCCCCATTTTTGTTGATTGTAATGGGTTCTTTCGGCCAGCCTCATGTAACTGTAAGGCATTTGGCCCTCAAAGAACCGGATACGGCAAGAAAGGCAATGTTGATTACTGCCATCTTTATGGCTGGCTTTTCCTTTGCATACTATATGGTGGGAGCAGCAGGATTGGTTTTGTTAGGCCCTAATGTGGAGGCCGAAGCGGTAGGAGTTTTGCTTTGGTTTAAAGTTCTTACGCCAATTGGTGCCGGAATCCTAGTTTCCGCAGCCGTTGCAGCCATTATGTCAACAGCCAGTGGATTTCTAATGCTCATGGTTTCTACTATTTCACATGATATATTAAACCGTTTCCTACTACCCAATGTTTCTCAAAAAAGAATAATATTGATTGCCCGTATTATTGCAGCACTTATAGCTATATTAACCCTTGTAGCAGCAATAAACCCACCTGCAGGGGTCTTTACTATAATAATGACCGTATACGGTGGTATGGCCTTAGCCTTTGGCGTTCCTAATATTTTTTCCGTCTATTGGAAGCGTAGTACAAAAACTGGCGCGATAGCATGTATTGTCTTATCACTGAGCGTATATGTATGGTTTACAGCCACAGGCCTAACTTTCCTTGGTTTAAATGCTTTCATGACTTCATTAATAGTAGCCATTTTAGCATTTGTTATTGGAAGTCTAATATCACAAAAACCCGGATCAGAAATGGAAGAATTATTCGACATAGGCGTTGCATATGGCCCAATCCCGGAAATTTTTGAAGAATCATTTAATGTTTCGACGAAATTTACTGCCGAGGCCCTGCGTGCTGAAGAACTTTACACTAAGAATAGAATCTTAAAAGGACAATCAAGGCCTAATATTGTCATAGACCAACCAATACCACTGAATTGATCAGTAAAGTAAATAGGGTCCGGCTGCTTACTGACCCGGTCAGCTTTTAGATTCATGTTTAAATAAGGGGGAATACTACAAGGATGGAAGTAATATGTTTGCAACCGGATCAGGAAAATGACTTAGTTAATATAAAAAGCACTTTCAATGAAAATTATGATTGCCAGGAAATTTTCTATCCCCTGTGGTACCTAGAGGTTGAGGTTAGTATGAATTTCTTTTCATCGAGGATTAGGAAAACGAACATGAATGTGGTTGTCGATGGAATAACAGGAGATGTAAGTTTTATTTGCGATGAA
>CAZMMB010000120.1:5295-5614 GCA_964567325.1 uncultured Oscillospiraceae bacterium | reverse complement strand
TCAATCTTTTTTCCTTCTCCCGACCCCAAAACCTTCCTTTGAATTGGGTCCCAATCCACCACACCACCTAGGGATTCGAAAATAACTCTCATCGGAACTAAGATTCTACCCTTTATATTTATCGGGGGCTGGTCATCAAATACCAGATACTCACCATTTAAAAGGACCTTATATTGATAGCTTTCACCTGGTGGCAGATCCTTAGCATCCCTCATATCATATATTGGGGACTTTTTAGATTTGAATCTATCATAAGAAACCAGGGCCAACATAGCCTGCTCAGTGGCCATGATGTCTGAATCCCCCCCTTTTAAATGCA
>CAZMMB010000120.1:0-5285 GCA_964567325.1 uncultured Oscillospiraceae bacterium | reverse complement strand
CTACAACATCAACATTCGTTAATGGATGACATATGTGTTTTCTTCCTTCCTTATCAATTTCTAGGAAACGACTATCATCATGGGGGTCTATCCCCAAGGCGGTTAGGGCAATGATTACCTGGGCAATGCTTTCAGTATTCTCAATCCCTCCTGTAGTCCACCCGCTAAAGCCACCTGTGCTTGTTTGAACACCAGATAAGAAGGTTAGTCCCCTATCTACTACTTCCTTAACCTCTTTTCTATCCACATAATTCCCAAGTGCTTGAAGGGCGGCAGCCGTAACATCAGGATCGGCCTTGTCTCCAGCTAGACTAAATCCCCCACCCTGTATTTCTCTTGTTATTATCGCATCAATAAGCAGGTCCCTTGTTGCCTGGGTCTTTGCTTCCTTATTTTTAAATTCTTTATAGGCCAAGCTATCAAGGGCAATAAGGGCATATATAGGTCCATTAATCCCCTGTCTTTCTATTAGGTCTAAATCTGAAATTTTTTCAATCAAATTATATCCTCCTACTTGAGCGGGATCCTTGCCTAATGCAGTAATAGCTAAAATAAGTCGGGAGTACTCAGAATATTTATTTCTACTCAGCTCACCATCCTTTTCTTTCAGGATTTTAATTACATTATTCAGGTATTTTTGGCTATATCCTTCCGCTAACTTTATTCCCGACCTGACCAAAGCTATGTGAGACCAATCCCCTCCAACTATTCCATAAGTAGGATTCGGAATGGCTTTAGTCAGATACTTTCCGGTTAGCTCAAGTTCTCCGGTGATTCTTTCAGGGCCAAAACCCTGCTCTTCGGCATAGATATTTACAGATGTCGCAAGCAATAATATCAATATTATTAATATGCAAATGCTTCTGTTTCCCAAAACCCTATTCATCTTGTCTCCTTTATATAAACACCGCAAAATTAAAATAGACTGTGGTCTTGCCACAGTCCGTATTTACTGTCTTAATTATAAAACCTTCCGTCAATCCCCCGTTGACAGGTATTAAGCCTTATGCAGGTCTTCTGGCTCGTGTGGCGACAAAGTCAAATTGAAAGGACATATGTCTGTTTTGTCCGTCTTCCCAAAAAATTATCTTCAGTGACTGATATCATCTTTGGACAAAATTCCCCACTTACAGCGGCGGGACCGCGCAGGATTTGCACCTACTTCCCTCTTAGCTGCTCCAGCTCATCAGTGAGCCTTAGCAGAACATAACACTCATTATTAATTTGTATATAACATGTTATCAGCTACAACTCCTATAGTCAATTCAAAAATTTCAATCCATACCCCTGTAAATAATCTATAAACGTCATAATAATGTATAACTTAACATCTTTCGACACAAAACCTGCTCATTGACTTTTTGTCAACTTTTGTGATAATCTAATTTCCATGGAAATCGAAAAGAAAAATAAGATAAAAGGACATATCACCGCCACGCTAAGCGTCATAATATGGGGCACTACCTTTATTTCTACAAAGGTCCTACTTGTGGATTTTACACCTACCGAAATCCTCTTTTTCCGCTTTATCCTGGCCTACCTTTTTCTATTTATTTTATCTCCAAAACCCATTATACCAAAGAAAAACAAAAGTGAATTTCTCTATGCTATATCAGGACTATTTAGCGTAACCCTTTATTTCATGTTTCAAAACGTAGGACTTACCTATACTCTGGCCTCTAATGCTGGAGTTTTGATAGCGGTTGCTCCTATGTTTACCGCCATAGTATCCTATTTCATGGTCAGCCGTACTAGCCTACATAAAAATTTCATCATAGGCTTTTTTATTACTATAACCGGTGTAGCAATTATCAGTTTCAATGGCAACTTCGTGCTCAGGCTAAACCCCTTGGGAGATTTACTTATGATTTTAGGGGCTTTATCCTGGGGTATTTATTGCAATGTGCTTTCGCTGATTGATGAAGAGAACCTGTCATTAATTCAAAGAACCCGCAAGATTTTCTTTTATGGCTTGCTCTTCCTAATTCCTGTTTTGATATTTACAGACTTTAATTTGGGTCTAAATAGATTCTCTGACCCACAAATGTTAGCAAATATTGCCTTCCTTGCCTTTGCAGCATCTGCAATCACTTTTCTTTTGTGGAACTTTTCTGTGGGAGTATTGGGCCCTGTTAAAACTGCGACCTATATTTATTTCAGTCCCATAGTTACAATTATTGCCTCAGTTATAATACTTCATGAGCCTTTTACCATCATATCCTTTGCTGGAACTTTCCTAATAATATTCGGTCTAGTCGTCTCTGAGAGGAAGAAAAAAATCATTGTCGATGAGAATAATAAGGAATAAAATTTCTTATACCATACTTTCAATGAATATTTTCAATCCAATTATTATCAATATGCAGCCACCAATTATCTCTGCTTTATCCCTTAAGAGGGATCCAAATCTTTTACCAATGGGAATTCCTAGAAGGCAGAAGGAAAAAGTGACTATTCCTATCAAGGCAACAGCCAAAAAAATGTTTGTATCAATCACCGCTAAACTTATACCTACAACAAATGCATCTATGCTAGTGGCTATACCCTGAATGAATAAATCTTTTTTTGTGCAGTAAAGCTTACATTCAATATTCTGCGGATTTTGCATGTCTTTTATAGCCCCTACAATCATGGTCACACCTATGAAAACCAACAAAATAAGTGCCACCCAATGATCAATGGATTCTATAATTTCTTTTACCGTCATTCCAGCATAATAACCTAAAAGAGGCATAATTGCCTGAAAAACACCAAAAGTTGTAGCTGTTACTACAGCCTCTCTTACCCCCGCCTCTTTATAGCAAATCCCGTTGGTAATGGAAACCGCAAAAGCATCCATGGCCAGGCCTAGAGTTATAAAGGATAATGTTATAAATTCCATATGCTCCTATATGCCAGCCTCCGGGTTAAGACTTCTCATAGCCCTTATTGTCTTAGTAATTAAATCATCTAGGTCCCAACCCAGCATGTCAGCTCCTTTCTGAATAATTTCTCGGGAACAACCGGCCGCAAAAGCTGGGGACTTGTACTTCTTTTTAACAGATTTCAATCCTAGATCGTCCACACTTTTTGAAGGCCTCACTATCGCAACCGCACCTATCAAGCCTGTGAGCTCATCCACTGCAAAAAGAATTTTCTCCATAATTTCATTAGGCTCAATATCAACATCTGTACAACCGTAACCATGACTCATAGCTGCCGAAATCAATTCTTCATCTAAATCTAAGTCCCTCATTATCTCCTGCCCTTTGACACAGTGTTCTTCAGGGTACATCTCAAAATCAATATCATGGAGCATGCCTACAACTGCCCAAAATTCCTCCCTCTCAGGATCGTATTCTTTTGCAAAATATCTCATTACACCGGATACTATCTCCCCGTGTTTTAAGTGGAAGTCTTCCTTATTATATTTTTTTAGGATTTCCCAGGCTTCCTCAATACTAGGCATATAACTCATCTTGTCTTCCTTTCTGTTACTTATTTATGATATCTTTAATTAGCTCACCTGCTAAAATTAGACCACATGTAGGGGGGACAAAGGAGTTGGTCCCCGGTGTATTAAACTTTTCGTTGGATACCCTTCTAATTGGTGTTTCTTTGGAATACACCACTTTCAAACTACCAATGCCCCTCTGCCGAAGCTCCTTTCGCATAACTTTTGCTAGCGGGCATACAGATGTCTTGTAAATATCATCTATAATAAAGGCGGTAGGATCCATTTTATTTCCTGCCCCCATAGAGCTTATAATGGGGATTCCTTGGGACACGGCCCTGCTTATTAATTCTACCTTTGATTTTACAGTATCTATAGCATCGACAACATAATCATAGCTTCTTATATCTATTCTATCTGCATTTTCCGCAGAGTAGAATAACTTGTAAGTATTTACTATGATATTTGGATTGATGTCCAACATTCGTTCTTTGGCTACATCCACCTTATGTCTTCCAATAGTACTATGGCTGGCAATAATCTGACGGTTCAAGTTTGTAATAGATATAACATCCTTGTCCACAAGGTCAATTCTTCCAATGCCACTCCTGGCCAAGGCTTCCACAGTATAGCCCCCAACCCCGCCTATTCCAAATACAATAACTTTAGAAATAGCCAGCTTTTCCATAGCTTCTTTGCCAATAAGGAGTTCTGTTCTTTCAAACTGTGACATTCCATCTTCCCTCTATCCAAAAATATCTATAACAACTTTAACAGAAAACATAATCCCTCGCAACTGAACAAGAGTTTAAGGCAAAAAAAAACGGGTGGCCTTGTCCCCCGTTTTTTAATCTTAGGATGGTTTGAAATTTCGCAATCTTAGGGCATTTGATACGACTGAGACAGAACTCAAGGACATAGCAGCTGCTGCAAACATAGGGTTGAGTAAGGGGCCTCCAAAGACGTATAGAAGTCCTGCTGCTAAAGGAATTCCCGCTGTATTGTATCCAAAGGCCCAAAACAAATTTTGCTTTATATTTCTTATTGTACTTTTGCTTAGGTCAATGGATGCGGGAACATCCATAAGGTCGCTTCTCATTAAAACAATGTCTGCCGATTCCATAGCAACATCTGTACCTGAACCAATAGCAATCCCTACATCAGCCTGTATCAATGCAGGTGCATCGTTAATTCCATCCCCAACCATGGCCACTATTTTCTTTTCAGACTGGATTTTCTTTACTTCCTCTGCCTTGTCTTGGGGTAAAACGTCCGCTAATACCCTTTTTATTCCAACCCCATCAGCTATAGCTTTTGCTGTCCTTTGGTTATCACCGGTAATCATTACAACTTCAATACCCATGTCTTGTAATTTCTTAATTGCTTTTCCGCTACTTTCTTTGACTACATCTGCCACCGCTATTATACCTGCTATCTTTTCATCTATAGCTACGAACATGGGTGTTTTGCCTTTCTGAGCCAGGCCATCAACTTTTTGATCCAGGTCCGCTAATTTTACATCGTTCTCTATCATCAGCTTCCTGTTGCCGATAAGGACATTCCTTCCCTCCATCGTAACAGATAGACCGTGACCCGGTATTGCCTTAAAACTCTCCCCTTTGAAAAGTTTTAATCCTTTTTCCTCTCCTAGCCTTACAATTGCGCTTCCCAAAGGATGCTCCGAACCTTTCTCAGCAGATGCTGCAAATTGAAGGAGCTCTTCCTCTTTTATATCCCCAACTGCTATCACATCAGTTACTTCCGGCCTGCCTTCTGTTATAGTACCTGTCTTATCAAAAACTATAGTTTCAATCTTATGGGTTATCTCTAGGGCCTCACCACCCTTGAACAA
>CAZMMB010000119.1:0-5622 GCA_964567325.1 uncultured Oscillospiraceae bacterium | reverse complement strand
GTCTGGCGAAGGTGACTTTAGGGAAAGTGCAACAGAAACACACCGCCCACCGGCCTAGCCGAGGTAAGGTTGAAATGGTGAGGTAAGAGCTCACCGGCGATATGGTAACATATCGGCCGTGTAAACCCCACCCGGAGCAAGACCAAGTCAGGGAGGTAACTATCCTTTGGGATAAAGTGCCTGAAAGGCGATAGCCCGTCGCTTCCCGAGAGGTAGGTCGCTCGAGCCTGCTGGTGACAGCAGGCCTAGATAGATGATCGTCCAATACAGAACCCGGCTTATAGATTTACTCCATTCCACCTATGGATGCTTTGCTCCTTAGGTGGTTTTTTAATGGGCTTATTTGGACCATTTTTATAGCAATATAATGGATTTGTGTCAAGCACATATATATATGTAGAAACTTGTTTACAGACCGGGTCCATCATGCTATAATTTAGACCTAATATATAGGGAGGTCACAGTTTAGATGAGATTAGGCATTGACATCGGATCAACCACTATCAAGCTTATTCTTTTGAACCCGGATGACCGGGTTTTATACAAAAGATATGAAAGACACATGTCAAATGTGTATGAAAAGTTTGAAGAGATGATCAGTGATTTGGCTTCTCTTTTCCCCGATATTTCTTGCAGTATTACCGTTACCGGTTCTGGCGGTTTAGCCCTTTCAGCCTTTCTTGCCCTGCCTTTTGAGCAGGAGGTTATTTCCTGTAGTGAGGCGGTGGAGAAATACATACCAGAGACAGATGTGGCAATAGAGCTTGGAGGCGAAGACGCAAAAATTACCTTCTATGGGCCTGCAATAGAGCAAAGGATGAACGGAACTTGTGCTGGTGGAACCGGTGCCTTTATTGATCAGATGGCAGTCCTGTTATCTACAGATGCAGCCGGCCTTAACGAGAGCGCTAAGGAGCATAAGGTTATTTATCCAATTGCAGCCAGGTGTGGTGTGTTTGCAAAAACAGATATACAACCTTTGATTAATGAGGGCGCCAATCTGCCAGACCTAGCCGCATCAATATTTCAGGCTGTGGTTAACCAAACTATAAGCGGTTTAGCCTGTGGTCGCTCTATAAAAGGAAATATAGCTTTTTTAGGAGGGCCCTTATCCTTCATGCCAGAGTTGAGGAAGCGGTTTGTTGAAACTCTGAAACTGGGAAAAGAGCAAGTGATAGTTCCAGAAGACTCCGAGTACTTTGTTGCTATTGGGGCGGCCTTGCTATCTGAAAAATACCAATCACAAAAATTCGGGGATATCGTAAAGCTTATGGAAAATAACAAGGGTGCAGAAGTAGGTGAAAGCCAGTACCTTTCACCATTGTTTAAGTGTCCCCAGGAATATGATGAATTCAAAGAACGACACCAAAGAGATAAAATTAAAAGAAAAGACATATCTGATGCCAAAGGAAGTCTGTTTTTGGGAATCGATGCTGGATCAACCACAACCAAGGCAGCCTTGATTGATCAAGATAGGTACTTGCTTTATTCTTTTTATAAGAGCAATGAAGGAAGGCCTATGGACTGTGTGCTTGCCATGCTTGAGGAAGTATACAGCCTTTTGCCAGAAGGTGCCTATATTGGAAAATCTGTTGTTACCGGTTACGGCGAAGGCTTAATAAAGGCGGCTTTTTCAGTAGATATAGGCGAAATAGAAACCATGGCCCACTACAAAGGGGCAGAGGAATTTCTGCCGGGTGTAGATTTTATTCTAGATATTGGTGGTCAAGATATGAAGTGCATGAGGATTAAGGATAAGGCTATTTATAATATCATGCTCAATGAGGCCTGTTCATCCGGATGTGGCTCATTTCTTGAAACTTATGCTAAATCTGTAGAAATGGAAGTGGAGGATTTTTCCAAGGAGGCCTTGTTTGCAAAGTACCCAGTGGATCTTGGTACCAGGTGTACAGTCTTCATGAATTCCAAGGTGAAGCAGGCACAAAAGGAAGGGGCTACCATAGGAGATATTTCAGCAGGTCTATCTTATTCTATAATTAGAAATGCTCTTTATAAAGTAATAAAACTTCGCAACCCTGCGGATGCTGGAGACAAAATTGTTGTCCAGGGGGGCACCTTCCTAAACGATGCGGTTTTGAGAAGCTTTGAAATAATTATGGGAAAAAAGGTAGTGCGTCCTGATATCGCAGGCATTATGGGCGCATATGGTGCAGCCTTGATAGGCCTGGCCGATTACAAGCCAGGGCAAAAATCTAAAATCACACCCCGAAACCAGCTGAAAAACTTTACAGTTGAGAATTCCAATATAAGGTGTAAGGGCTGTGAAAACAAGTGTCTAATTACCATTAATAAGTTTGCTGATGGAAGCAGGTTCATTACAGGAAATCGCTGTGAAAAGGGGGCTGGCAAGGAAGTTTCAGAAAACAAATTGCCCAACTTGTATGATTATAAGTTTAAAAGATTGTTTAGATACCAGGCTCTTTCGCAGGAGGAGGCTACTAGAGGTGAAATAGGAATCCCCAGGGTTCTAAACATGTATGAAAACTATCCTTTTTGGTTCACTTTTTTTAATGAACTGAAGTTCAGGGTAGTTTTATCGCCAGTCTCTTCCAAGTCCATTTATGAGCTGGGTATGGAAACAATAGCCTCTGATACGGCATGTTATCCGGCCAAGTTAGTCCATGGACACATTAAATATTTGCTAGAACAAGGGATTAAGAGGATTTTTTATCCCTGCATCAACCACGAATTACAGGAAGATGAAACTGCGCCTAACCATTACAATTGTCCTATTGTAGCCACATATCCAGAATCCATTGCTGGAAATATGAAAGACTTATTGGAAGAATACCAGGTGGAATTACTATATCCCTTTCTTCCCTATGACAAGGATGGGCGGCTTGTAAGAAGATTACATGAAATTTTTGGCCATTTGGGAATAAGCAAGGCAGAAATAAAATCTGCCGTTAGGAAAGGCCGAGCAGAAGATAGGACTTTCAAAGACGATATAAGGAAGGAGGGGGAACTCACCTTAAAGTTAATAAAAGATAGGAAAATTAACGGCGTGATATTAGCAGGCAGACCCTACCATTTGGATCCGGAGGTCAATCACGGTATTGACAAAATGATTAATTCCTATGGAATGGCTATTTTAACAGAGGATTCTGTCAGCCATTTAAAGAAAATGATAAGGCCAATTAGGGTTTTGGACCAATGGACCTACCATTCCAGGATGTATAAAGCTGCAGAAGTTGCAGCAGATAATGAAGAACTGGAGCTAGTTCAGCTAAATTCTTTCGGTTGTGGTCTCGATGCGGTTACAACGGAACAGGTAGAAGAACTCTTAGAAAATAGAAACAAACTTTATACAGTCTTGAAAATAGATGAAGGGTCCAACCTGGGAGCTGCAAGGATAAGAATTCGTTCATTGGTGGCAGCTATGCAGGAACGTAGAAAAAATAATATAAGGCCCCTTCCTTACAATAAACCCTATCAAAGGGTGGTGTTTACAAGGAAGATGAAAAGGGGTTATACTTTGCTCATCCCCCAAATGTCCCCTATACACTTCAGGCTGATTGAAACAGCTGTCCACAGCGAGGGCTACAAGGCGGTTCTCATGCCCTCCGTAGACAAGCATGCAGTTGAAGAAGGGCTGCGTTATGTAAATAACGACGCTTGCTACCCTACTATTGTTGCGCTAGGTCAGGTAATAAGTGAATTGAAATCGGGAAAGCACGATGTTGACAAAACGGCTGTAGTCTTGTCCCAAACCGGGGGACAGTGTCGGGCAAGTAATTACATTCCTCTTTTGCGCAAGGCCCTGGAGGATATGGACATGGGTCATGTGCCTGTAATATCTTTTAGTTGGACAGGTATTGAAAGCAATCCAGGTTTCTCTATAAGTCCTAAGCTTATAAAGAGGGGGGGAATTTCCTTACTTTACGGGGATGTGCTGATGCGCCTTTTATATGCAACAAGGCCCTATGAGAAAACACCCGGTTCCGCCAATGCCCTTTTTGAAAAGTGGATGGGGCTTGCAAAAGAAAACATAAGGACCGGTAGCTTAAAGACCCTCCAAAAAAACATCCGCAAAATGGTAAATGAGTTTGATAAACTCCCAATACTAGACATAAGGAAGCCGAAAGTTGGTGTGGTAGGAGAAATTTTGGTAAAATATCATCCAATGGCCAATAACGACATTGTAGGTGTTATTGAAAATGAAGGTGGAGAGGCTGTTGTTTTAGATTTAATGGATTTTTTCCTATATGGCATGCACAGCAAAAAGTATAACCTGAAGAAACTTTCGGGAAGTTTTTTAACTATGCTAAAGAATGAAATTTCAGTTTTGATAATTGAAAGATTCAGGGCAAATGCCCGAAAATCCCTGAATAAGAGCCGACGTTTTCATGGACCTGCTCATATTAGGGAAACAGCCATGAAGGCGCAGAAAGTAACATCCTTAGGCAATCAATGCGGTGAAGGATGGCTTTTGACTGGCGAAATGGTAGAGCTCATTGACAGGGGTGTAAATAATATTGTTTGCTTGCAGCCATTTGCTTGCCTGCCCAATCATGTAACGGGAAAGGGAATGATAAAACCCCTGAGGGACTATAACCCTAAAGCAAATATTGCTGCCATAGATTATGACCCAGGTGCCAGTGAAGTAAATCAGCTCAACAGAATTAAGCTTATGATGGCAACAGCTTTTAAAAATATGGAAAGAGATGAACCTCCGCCAAAAACAACTTAGAATTGAATTATTCACATTCTTTTGTTAAGCTTATTGTGAAGGTGGAGGTAATAAAATGGGAAGACACGGTACAATAGCTGGCAGGAAGGCTGCCCAAGATGCGAGAAAAGGTCAGATTTTCACCAAGTACTCCAGAGCTATTTCTGTCGCAGCAAAGGCCGGGGGAGATCCGGATTATAATATAGCATTGAAACATGCTATCGATAAAGCCAAAGCTATAAACATGCCCAATGACAACATAAATAGGGCTATACAGAAAGGAACTGGGGAAGCAGGGACCGATAGCTATGAACCAGGTACTTTTGAGGGATATGGGCCGGGAGGTGTTGCAGTTATTGTGGAGGTCCTTACTGATAACAGGAATAGAACAGCGCCGGCAATAAAACATGCATTTGATAAAAATGGGGGGAATTTGGGCGTTCCGGGATGCGTATCCTATATGTTCGAGAGAAAAGGAATCCTAATAATCGAAAAAAATGATTCAATAAGTGAAGATGATTTGATGGAAATAAGTTTGGAGGCTGGAGCAGAAGATATCATAACCCATGAGGACAGCTACGAGATTCAGACCTTGCCGGAGGAGTTTAATCAGATTTCAGAAAAATTGAGGGAGACGGGTTATGTTTTTGTAGAATCGGATATAGAACTGGTTTCATCAATTGAAACTGAACCAGGCCAGGACAATTTGAAGGACCTAGCCAAGATGATTGATATGCTAGAGGATAACGATGATGTACAAAGTGTTTATCATAATTGCGCAGTAGCCCTAGAATTGTAACTTGATTCAAAGGCAGCTAAATGTTATAATATAGGCATAAGTGCTATGAAAGGAAACATACTATTATCATAGCAATAGAATTTGATAAGATCCTGAGGTGTTCGTTAAGGTTTTGTAATTTAACCTACATTTA
>CAZMMB010000118.1:0-5626 GCA_964567325.1 uncultured Oscillospiraceae bacterium | reverse complement strand
CAAGTGGTGACTCTGTCGGCGGACTGGTTGGGGAAAATTATGAAGGCACTATAAGTAAGTTTTTGAGGGGGCGGTTAAAATATCGCCCCTTCTATATTACATCGGTAGGAGGTAGTAAATGAAAGAGGTAAAGATAACAGATATTAAGGGGATAAAAGTTGGACATGCCCAGGATATAGAGGGGGGCACCGGTTGTACTGTGATTCTTTGTGAGGATGGGGCTTACGCCGGTGTAGATGTAAGGGGGGGTGGACCTGCCTCAAGGGAAACCGAACTCTTAAAATCTGTCAATATGGTTGAACAGATACATGCTGTAATGCTTTCAGGGGGCAGTGCTTACGGGCTAGATGCAGGTTCGGGTGCAATGCAATATTTGGAGGAGAGGGGTAAGGGCTTCGATGTAGGTGTAGGCATAGTACCTATCGTTTGTGGGGCATCCTTGTTTGATCTGGTTGTTGGCGACCCTAAATGCAGGCCGGATAAGGCCATGGGCTATCAAGCCTGTTTGAATGCCTCTGTTGACAAAGTAGGAGAAGGATGCATTGGTGCAGGGACTGGTGCCACTGTTGGTAAATTTCTTGGAATGGACTATATGATGAAGAGCGGCCTAGGCACTTATGCAGTAAAAATTGGGGACTGGATAATGGGCGCTATTGTAGCAGTCAACGCCTTGGGAGATATAATAGATGTTGATTCCGGAAATAGGATTGCAGGAATTTTAAATAAGGAAAAGACAGGCCTCTACGATACAGAAAAAACAATGTATGAGGAATACGATAAGAATCGGAATGTTTTCAGTGGAAACACCACCATCGCTTGCATTGTTACTAATGCCAAGTTGACAAAACCCCAGGCCAATAAAGTTGCCTCAATAGCCCATAATGGCTTCGCAAGGGCTATTCGACCGGTTCATACAATGGCTGATGGAGATACCATATTCACACTGGCTACAGGAGAGTTAGAAGTAATGCCCGATGCGGTTGGAGCACTGGCAGCTGATGTTATGGCAAGGGCCATAAACCGTGCGGCTTTAAAGGCAGAGCCTCTGTACGGACTGAAAGCAGCTAAGGATTTCCTTTAAAAAACAACTAGAAAATAATATATGAATCAATCACAGTTTTACAAATGAGGGTTTGCGTTGGTTATAGGTAGTTACATACTTAAAGCCAACGCTCTTCATTTTTTCATAGGCCCATCCTATTCCGGAGCCCAAATCCCTAACCCGGTGGGCATCAGACCCAACCGTAATGATTTCGCCCCCTAAGTCCTTGTAAAGACAAAGTATTTCATGGGATGGTGTAGTGTATTCTCCCATACCATAGCGGAAGGAAGAGGTGTTTATTTCAATACCTTTCCCATCATAAATTATCACCTTAAGTATTTCCCTGATTATGTCCCAGAGGTTTTCATATTTGGGGATATATGGACCATAACGGTCTATTACATTGATGTGTCCCAACACATCATAATCTTTGTATACTGAAAGACATTGGTAATTGTATTTATAAAATGCTTCCGTTGCTTCTTCCACACTACGATTATCAAAAAATCCCCCCATAGCTAGCTCATAGCCTTCGGCGCAATGGAAGGATCCAATTATAAAATCATAATTATAGGAATTAACTGTACCAGTGCATTTTTTTAATGTTTCCCCGTCTTGTATGCCGACTTCAATACCTTTTATAACTTTTATTTCGTCCTTATATTTTTCTTTGCATTGTTCAAGCATTTTTATGTAATCAATTTGTGAAAACTCTTCACCCCAGCCTGGTTCAGGATAATCCGGATCGTAATGGTCGGTTATTGCAAGCTCTGCAATACCTATTTTAGCAGCTGCTGCGACCATTTCCTCCATAGAAGAATGACCATCCGTTGAAAAGTTTGTATGAGTGTGGTAATCAAAAATTCTGTTCCTGCCCATTATTGCCTCCATTTTTTAAATATGCTATAATCCTTAAACAGTATAGCACATCTATTCAAAGAGAGAAGAGTATTTTCCATGGCTGATACATTCAATGAGCAAGCCCTTATAGAAAAGGCCCGGTCAGGAGACGAGGCTAGCTTTGAGCAACTCATTGAAGGTTGCAAGACCAGGGCCTATAACACAGCCCTTAGATACCTAAAAAATGAGGAGGATGCCATGGACGCCCTCCAGGAGAGTTTTATCAAAATTTTCAGGCACATAGGAAACTTCAAGGGTAACAGCAAGTTTGATACCTGGGTATATAGAATTGTTGTCAACAGCTGCAAGGATTTTATTAAGAAAAACGAAAAACAGAAAAATGATATAAGTTTACATAAGCAGGGAGAAGATGGTGAAGGAATTCTGGAAATTCCCGACTATAGCTGTCTTCCTGAAAAGGTATTGGAAAGTAAGGTTACTGGATCAATACTATTAGACTGTCTTGAAAAAATTCCATTGGAGCAAAAAGAAATAATTATATTAAGGGATATACAGGGTTTCACATATGCGGAGATAAGTGAAATATTGGATTGTTCCATAGGCACGGTGAAGTCTAGGATAAATCGATCTAGGCAAAAACTAAAGCAGAAGTTGTTGGAACAATATGATGATATATGCGTCTAACCTATAGGAGAAGGGAAGGGGTTACCTTATGGAAGGTAAGGAAATTTTAGATCAGGATGGTATGAATATAGATAAGGATATGGATGGAATCTTGACAATTCTACGTGATATTCCCCAAGTATCAGTTCCGGAGGAATTTGACCAGAGGCTTCACAAAGCACTCAAGAAAGAGGGGGAAGCAATCAGAAGAAAGAAGGGGGGACCATTCACTGGGGGAGGAAAGTGGCATATTAAGCTAGTTGCCACTGTGGCTGCTTGCTTTCTAGTTGTTTTTGCGTCCGTATCCGTGTATAATGGATACAGTGGTGGCCTTTTAAAAAATCAAAGTTTGGCAGATTGTGCCATGGAGAATGGAAGTGAAATGGAATCGGCCTCACCAGGATTTGGCGGCTTAGGGTCACCGGATACTGAGATGGACGAAGGCCCCTTGGATTCCCAAGAGAATAATATACGCCTTTATAAGGCGTGTGATGATTTGAATAAAGAATATCTAGCTGATGAAGAAGAGGTATATATTAAGCTTATTGAAGAAAGACTTTCCGGCTATGAATACCAGCTCTTAGAATGTGACCAGGGTGAGGTAATTGGAGAATATCATTTCATAGTAGAAATAACATATGATCCCCGGGGTGAGAATACGGGCAAACAGTTGACTTTTCTGGGGAAGTTAGGAGAATTATATGAAGGACAAGGAAAAAAATCGAAAATTAATAGTGATTGATGGAAACAGTTTAATCAATCGTGCTTATTATGCCATCCAAAGGCCTATGATAACAAAAGATGGACTGTATACCCAGGCGGTGTACGGTTTTCTTAATATATTGCAAAAAATACGCAATGACTACGACCCGGGCTATATGGTAGTGGCTTTTGATATGAAAGGGCCAACCTTCCGCCATGAAGAATATGCTGAGTATAAGGCAGGAAGAAAAAGGATGCCGGCAGAACTAGCCATGCAGATACCGGTATTAAAGGAAGCCTTAGATTTGATGAAAATAGGCATTTTAGAGATAGAAGGTTTTGAAGCTGACGATATTATCGGAACTGTAGTAAAAAAGGCAGAAGAGGAGAACTACCATCCCTTGATAATTACCGGTGATAAAGATGCCCTCCAGCTAGCTTCTAAAACAACCAAAGTAATCATCACCAGAAAAGGAATATCGGAATTCGATAGCTATGATCATGATACCATGGTTGAGAAATATGGATTTACCCCAGACCAGTTCATTGATTTTAAAGGGCTAATGGGAGATGCTTCCGACAATATCCCAGGAATTCCAGGAGTGGGGGAGAAAACTGCCCAGAAGTTGGTTTGGGAATATGGAAGTGTTGCCAACTTGATTGCCAGCCTAGACAAGATGGCAAATAGCAAGTTGAAGCAAAGGATTGAGGACAATGCCCAGCTTGCTCTTATGAGTCGGCGGTTAGCGGAAATCAACACCCAGGTACCCCTGGAAATAGATTTAGAAAAGTTTATAGAAGAAGAACCGGACTATGAGAAACTGATTGAACTGTATAAGAGGTTGGAATTCAATAGTTTTTTAAAGAAATTGCACATACCCGATTCTTTCGATGAGGATACTTTTCCCGAGATAAACCCAGTTTTAAAGCTAATAAAAGGGGGGGAGGATTTGCCTGACCTTGAAAAGGGCATAGCAGGGGCGGAAGAATTAATTATAAAAACATTTAGCGATGGCAACCATAAAAACAAACCAATTCTAACGGGTCTTGCAATATCTACAGAAAAGCATTGTTTTTACATAGACTGCAGCGATAAAGATGTCTTAAAAGGCGTTAAATCGCTGATTGGGGCCACGAAAGCCAGGTTTGCGGGTCATACCCTTCAAAACGACTACTACACCCTCCTAACCAAGGGTTTTTCCCTGTCGAAGGCGGAAACTGCTTTCGATACCGAGATAGCCCAATACCTGCTACAACCGGGTAGGAGGAACTTTGATTTTTCAACCCTAATACTTGAATATTTTCATCAGGATTTAGAGGCTCCCCAAGAAATTATAAATCAGCAGACCCAGCTGGATTTCCTCAGCGAAGAGCAGGGGTCGTCAACTTATAAGGAAATTTCCGAATACGTCCTCAGGTGGTCCAAGGCCCTGTTCAAGCTTCGTAGCCAGCAGGAAAGGCGATTGAAACAGGAGGGTTTGCTTGCTGTTTTCCAAGATGTAGAACTTCCTTTAGTTCTGGTATTGGCCTCCATGGAAGTGCAGGGAATATCCGTGGACAAAGATGAACTTATGAATTCCGGTAAAAAATTGCGGGAACTAATTGATAAAGAAACAGATGCTATTATTAAAATGGCCGGACGGGATTTCAACATAAATTCCCCCAAGCAATTAGGAGAAATTCTTTTCGAGGACCTTGGTCTTCCCACAGGAAAAAAGACTAAGACAGGATATTCAACTAATGTTGAGGTCCTTGAGGGACTTAAGGGAAAGCACGAGATAATAGACCATATTCTAGAATATCGCACCTTGACCAAACTGAACGGGACCTATGTTGAGGGCTTGCTACCCCTACTACATGAGGACGGGAAAATCCATGCACACTTTCAACAGACTGTAGCTGCTACAGGACGGATCAGTTGCACAGAGCCCAACCTTCAAAATATCCCTATTAGACAGGAGATGGGGAGGAAGATTCGCAAGGCTTTCGTAGCGGAGGGCAATCAATGGATTTTTGTGGGAGCCGACTATTCTCAGATTGAACTCAGGGTGTTGGCTCATTTATCAGAAGACCCATCCTTGATAGAGGCCTTTAGGAAAGGAACGGATATTCACAGGTCCACGGCTTCAAGAGTTTTTGCTGTCCCTGAATCCCAGGTGACCCCCTTGCAAAGAAACGATGCCAAAGCAGTGAATTTTGGTGTTATTTATGGGATGAGCAGTTTCGGCCTTTCAGTTGAATTGAATATTACCAGGAAAATGGCAGAGAATTATATAAAAGAATATTTTACTAAACACTCTAAGGTAAAGGAATATATGGATTGGCAAATTGAAGAGTGTAGGCGAAATGGTTATGTGA
>CAZMMB010000117.1:0-5674 GCA_964567325.1 uncultured Oscillospiraceae bacterium | reverse complement strand
CCTTTAGGTATTGCCCAGCTCAACAAAACCCCTCCCCATTCCAAACGTAAATCATAATGGTTGTTACGGGCCATATGATACTGCACCACGAACCTTAAATCATCCCCCGTTTTGTTAACTTCTCCTTGGGGCTCAAAGGTCTTATCAAAATCCCTTTTTTGATTGTATTCCTTTAATTCTTCGCTCATAAATCAACCTATTTTTTAATAATTCCTTTAAGCTGTTTCCTTATCCTTTTTGGCCTTTTCCACACTAGCCTTCAAGGCTTCCATAAGATCTATTACTTTAGCCTCACCTACTGATTCTGCAGCAACTACCTCTTTGCCTGAAATCTTTGTCTCAATTAGTTCTCTCAGCTTAACCTGATATTCATCTTTATATTTCGATGGGTCGAAGGGTGTGTCCATTGAATTTATCAATGTTTTGGCCATTTGCTGTTCCTGGTCAGAAACCTGCGGTTTTAGGTATTGCTTTTGAAGGTCCTTAATGTCATCTGCGTAAAACATAGTAGAGATGAGGATACCGTCTTCCCTTGGGATGATTGCCATCAATGTATCTTTGGTGCCCATAACGGTCTTACCGATAGCTATTTTCTGCTCATCCATCAATGCACCCCGCAATAATTCAAAGGCTTTCTCCCCTCCTGTTTCGGGCACGGCCTGATATGTTCTATTATAGAAGACCGGGGAGATTTGATTCAGCTGTGCAAAGTGCAAAATCTGAATCGACTTTTCCTTTTCTGTCTTTATTTTTTCAATCTCCTCATCGGTCACCACAACATACTTGTCCTTGTCATATTCAAAGCCCTTGACTATGTCACCGGAACTTATTTCCTTACCGCAATGAGCACAAGTTTTTTTATAGCGTATCCGGCTATGGTCCTCCTTATGCAATTGATTGAATCTAATATCGTTATCCTGCTTTGTAGTATACATGGCAATGGGAATTGACACCATACCGAAAGTTATCACCGATTTGCGCGATATCATATGAATCCACCTCCGGTAATTATTGTTTCCCCAACGATTATTAGTATTCGCTAATTAATCTAAATTTGTAGTCCCGCATGCCCCTTCTAACCTTTCCTTTTAAACAAAGAGAAGGGTAAAATAAAGAGGCGTCTCGTAAAATCGTCGCCTCTCTTCTAAATTATTATCATTATTTAAAACAAAATTCAATAATCCAAACTTTTAAAACCCGCCGGGGACTGCCCGACGAGTTTCCTGTTCCTACAACTTTTTGGAAAAGACCGCCAAGACAATGATAAGTATAATTCCAAACAGCATTAGAGATGTTTGTTCAATTGAAATTATACCAACTATAGCTACTATAGCTACTAGCACAGGAATTATGTACTTGATTACAGCATACCATACTTCAAAAAGTCCAAATGATACGGTCCCACCATTTGTAAGTTCGTCTTTCAAATCTTCCTTCTTGAGGAACCAACCTGCAAAGATTGCTAGCAACATACCGCCTATGGCCAAGAAAATCTTATCAGTCAGTATGTCGAAGAAATCAAAGGCTCCTACACCAAGCACCTTAACACCTGACATTGCCCCTAATGATAAGGATGACATGGTACAAAGAATAGCCATAACGACGGATGTACCGTATGTGGCAATTTTTCTGTTTATTTTTCTTTCGTCTATTAGGTAGGCAACACAAACCTCTAGCAAAGATACAGAGGAAGTAAGTGCTGCGATAAACAAGGCGACAAAGAAAATAGCTGAGAAGATAGAGCCAATTCCACCCATTGCTGCAAATATCTGTGGCACTACTACAAAAACTAAGCCCGGACCTGAGTCAGGTTCCATACCGAAGGCGAAGAGTGCGGGAAATAATGCAAGTCCTGCCAATATAGCCACACTTGTGTCCATCGATACAACAATTAAGGCATTAGCAGGAAGTCTTTCCTCTTTTTTTAAGTAACTACCATAAGTAATCATACAGCCCATGCCGAGACTTAAAGAGAAGAAAGCCTGTCCAAGTGCAGCTAAAAATGTAGACCCTTTAACAACAGACCAGTCCGGTGCAAATAAGTATGAAAGCCCTGCCCCTGAACCGGGGATTGTTAGTCCCTTAATAGCAACGATAATGAGCAGCGCATACAAAATAGGCATCAGAATCTTACCTGCCAACTCAATACCGGCCGATACGCCTCTGGCAACGATAAAAACATTGACCGCTAAATAAATTAACATCCATATAATAGGTTGCAATGGGCTGCCGCTGCCTATAAAGGCCCCAAAAACATCCCCGATTGCATCTGGCGCAGCCAGTAACCCCGTGAATGATTTTACAATATACGCTAATGACCATCCACCGACAACTGGATAAAAACCCATAATGAGGAATCCACTTAATACTCCTAAAACCCCTGCAAAGCTCCATTTTCGGCTGAAGGTTTTATAAGCTCCTACCGCTGCAAGTTGAGACCTTCTGCCTATGGCAAACTCAGCTATCATTATACTAATACCTACTAAAATTACGCACGCCAAATAAATTACAATAAATGCGCCTCCACCATTCTTGCCGGTTAAATATGGGAATCTCCATATGTTTCCTAGGCCTACAGCCGAACCAGCTGCTGCCATGATAAAACCAAATCGAGAGCCCCAATTCTCCCTTCCTTTCTGTTCCATTACAACACCTCTTTTCAATTCTATTTTTTTATAGGAGCTCATAAAAACAAACAATTTCATTGAATTATACCCCTTTCGCCCACTATAGGCAAGTCATTTGTTCCTTATGTTACATAAATATGGGCAAAAAAGCTCGAACAGGGTTCTTAATTCATCGGAAGTGGCCAAATAATTCGGTATCCACTAGCGGTTATTGCAGCCGCCTTTATCCTCAGTCTAATTAAAGTATCTTATATATATGTTCACTCTGGGCATAGTACGATTAGTCAAAGGCGGCCTTTCGGCCGCCACATATTAACCGAAGGCAGTAATAATCACTAGTTTGCCTTTGGACTCATTATAACAAATGCAGCCCAATCAGAATCTTCATCATAGCTGTTGCCCCAATCGTAGATTAGCCTTTCATAGGATTGGATCACATAACCATCATTATTGTGGTCCGTTGTATCATAAGGATCCATCAGGAGAATCACATCATCACATGTACCTTCGGTCCCCATAGTGTCATATCCTACAATAACCTGATAATGTCCACCCCACTCGTGGGTCATGACCATGACCGGAATACCCTTGCTCAAATAATATGGAATGATCTCTCCCAAATCCATGTACTTGCCATCAATCATGAGACCTACCTCGAATTCAGAATCCCCTTCAACCAGATCCTTGGTCGATACCACATCCCATTTGTCCGAAAGCTGGTCAATTACGGACAGCATTTCCTTCAAGGTGGTTCCCGGCAATCCATCCGTCTTATTGCGCAGTTTTGCAAGATCCATTTCATTCATTTCAGCCCGCTTACCAAACCACTCAAGGACTGATAGCATTGATGTTACACCACAGGTATATTCTGTTGCCTGCTGTATGCTCTTATAGCGCTCTAGTACGGTTTTGGAAGCAGTAGATCCTAAGTTATATATATCTACATTTTTATAATAAGGTGAGTTCCTATAATCTGCCATGCGGAAGGCATCCTTTGAAGCAGGTCCGGATAGACCGTCTTCACCAAACCAATTGGGATAATCTGTTGAATAAGGTTCGACCTTGTCAAAGGCTAAAATATCTTCAGCCAATCTATCACCGTAAGGAATCATATGAACATCGGTAAATCTACCGATATTTTTAGCATCATCCTTGATTCCGGGCCCCATAACCGGCTCCTTCCCCTCAAAACCCTGGGGAGTTGCTAACAGGAAAATTCCGAAATCAAAATCAGGATCCCATCCGGCGCTGAAATCATATATCAATCTTTCGGCGGATTTAATCAGGTATCCGTCTTGATGATGGTCGGTGGTATCAAAGGGATCAGCCAGTATCAGTACATCATCTGCTGTGGTTTCCGTCCCCATGGTATCATAGCCTATGATGACCTGATAATGTCCTCCCCAATCGTTCCAACCTACGATAATCGGTTTACCTTCGCTAAGTACTTGCGGTATAAAGTCAAAGAATGTAATTTCTTCCCCCTTATAGCTTAAGGCGGGATAACCATCTTCGTTCCAGTCAACATCAGCATCAAAAGTAGAGAAAACATCCCATTTTTGACCCATGTTTTTCTCTAATCCTTCAAAAATATTAACCATCTGGCCAAGTGTGGTAGCGCCAGGCTTGTCATTTTTTCTTAAATATGCCAAATCCATCTCGTTCAAATCGCCTCTCATCCCATACCATTCTAAGACCATCAAAGCCGATGAGGGCCCGCAGCTCCAATCAGTAACCTGCTGCGTTGTCTTGAAGTTAGTTAATATAGTCAAGGTATCACTTGAGCTTGCATTATAGAAATCAGGAATCTGCCAATACATGGAGTTCATTATGGAAGGCATGCTGTCTGTGACCGCCCCTTCCAGCCCATATTCATTGATAAGCCGTTCTCCATATGGAATCTGCCAACCCTCATAAGCATATGGTTCTTCCTTGTGACGCACCGACATAGTATCACTTTCATCACCTGCAATGGCCAAATCCATCGCCCTATAAAGCATCAAGGCTATATCCCCTCTTGTGGCACCATCAATACCTTCAAGAATACCTAGCTCTATGCCTTTTTCAACATAATTGTCAGGCCAACTTTTTCCTACATCTTCGGATAAATAACCCAATGACCTTACTATCATCGTAATGGCTTCATCATAAGATACATTGTTTTGAGGTCTAAATGATTTGTCTAGATATCCAGATACTACACCGATTTTTGCTGCATATCCAACATATCCTTTTGCCCAATGACCCCCTACGTCCGTTAGAACGCTGCTATATAGGCTAATCGCACTGTCATCCAGCTCCAAAGCAGCTATAATAAGCCTTGCCATTTCAGCTCTTGTAATAGTCTTGTCCGGTTGAAAAGTACCATCCGGATATCCGCTGATAATACCCAGGGATGTCAAGGCGGCAACGGCTTCTTCATATTCAGTGCCTATAACATCTTGGGATAGCTCGAGCTCGGATGTCTCGGCAAAAACCATGCCGAAGCTCCCCAATACTAAAGAAATAACTAGCACAGCTGACAGAATTTTCTTCATAAGACGCCCTCCTTTTTTATAAACGACAACAACCCTATGGCTCTAGCCATATTATGATCTAGTCGGCCTATTTAGCGTTTAATGTTATCTGACCCGTACTACCCAATATTGATAAGGACTGCCGTCAAAGATTCGAATATTTGTCGGTCAGTGAAGGTTCGGTTAAATAAATCTGTTACTATGTTTACTGTATTTACTGTGTTTACTGTGTTTACCGTGATTACTGTGTTTGCCGTGATTAGTGTGATTAGTGTTATTAGTGTTAATATCGCATCGGAAATTCCAATGGGTACATAGGCTTTTGACTAGATTAACTTGATTATAACAGATGGACTTGTTATATCAAGAATATTCAATTAATTATCAGGGCAATCGCATAAAAACCTAAAGTTGCTTATTAAGCATCAGAATGAGCAAAATTTCGAGTATGGTGAGAAATTATCTGTAAATTCCCAAGATATCGTGAATATATTCATGGTATATATCGTATGACTGCATAACACGTATTAA
>CAZMMB010000116.1:0-5705 GCA_964567325.1 uncultured Oscillospiraceae bacterium | reverse complement strand
TCACCCGCAGAAATCACAGATTTGTAAGGTATGCGGATGACTGCATGATATTTTGCAAAAGCAGGAAGAGTGCAGAAAGAACCTCAAGAAACATTGTGCCATTTATCGAAGGCAAACTATTTCTAAGAGTGAATCAAGATAAAACCAATGTAGCACATATCAGTAAAGTGAAATATTTAGGCTATGCTTTTTACCGATACAAAGGGAAATGCAGGCTCAGAGTACACCCTAAAACTGTGGCAAAGATGAAGAAACGAATAAGAGAACTGACAGCAAGAAGCAACGGATGGGGCAACGGATATAGGTTCATGAAGCTGAGACAGTTTATAAAGGGCTGGATAAATTACTTTGCCCTGGCAGACATGAAGAATCTGCTACAAGAAACGGATGAATGGACACGCAGAAGGATACGAGCGGTTTACTGGAAGCAATGGAAGAGAGTCAGAACTCGGTACAAGATGATAGGCAAATACAATCTACCGGAATGGAAAGTGCACGAAATGGCAAATTGTCGCAAAAGCATATGGCGGGCGGCATTTATGCTCAATAGTGTACTGACCAAGAAAGAAATAGCCAGCCTTGGTCTTATATCAATGGCTGACTACTATTTGCAAGTATGTGAAAACTAAAGAACCGCTCAGTACGGAACCGTACGCTGAGTGGTGTGGGAGGTCGGTAGGGGAATTAATCACCTACCTCCTACCCGATTTTTCAACATTTCTCACTGTCTAATAATTAGAACATTATAATAAAGGGTATACAAATTGTTATAATATGGTATACTTACAACATGCCTTATTATTGTAAGGTGAAATACAAATGAAAGGAATAGAAAGGGAAGGAATGGTTATGGCTAAAAAGCTTATATCCGTGTGGCTTTCCTTAGCAGTTTTACTTTTATCGACAATCACAATATTTGCAGAAGAGAATGTTGAAGGACAGTTTCTAAACAGAAATATCGACATCAATGGTAATAGAATAGCAAACTACTATTTAAGGAATCCATTTTTCCTGCACCAAGGGTCTGCCTATATTCCCCTAACCGAGGAATCTGGCAACCTTCTTGGGTTCACGGTGGAAATGGACTGGGAAAACCGCACATTAAAAATCTTAAAAAAGGAACCGGTTAGAACTAAGTTGCTTGAGGAGAAGCTAAAAAGTAACCTTGCAGATCTGCCGGCAGTAATTCTAAAGGATGTTTCAGTTCTACTCATGTCCACACCTCTAAAACAGGACGTAGATGGTCATTTTGCATTGTTCAACGATGTATTTCTTGGTGACTTCTTAAGAATTCCGGAGCTAAAGGTAGGAAAACTAAACACTGACGAATACCCGCTGTTGCGCTCAGCTGATACTTTTTATTTGCCTGTCAGGGCTTTTGTTGACAATGACTGCTTCCGGTGGGATGCCTATTTTGACAATTATTCGGGTCTTTATATCAGCACTGTGCCAGGGGTGGACTCTAAAAGCTTTTTCGACAAGGAGGAATCTAACTACAACAAGGGTTTGGTAAATTATATTTTATCCAAGAATAAAAATTTATCTACTGGTTGGGCGACCATGCTGGTATTTTTATTTAAGCATGAGGCGGAGGTAAATGGGATAGATGAACTTCTCATCATGGCCATGGCAGAAAAGGAAAGTACCTTCCGAGCAGATGTGGTAGGCAAGGGCGGTCCCGTAGGCCTTTTGCAGATCATGCCTAAGACAGCCCAGGCTTATGGAATAACTAGAGACCAGCTCTTTGATCCGCACGTGAATATCGAATTTGGGACTAAATATATAAAAGATAAACTGGATCAATACAATAACAATAAGACTGTTGCCCTTTCCGCCTACAATCAGGGTGGGATGGCAATAAGTAGGGGTGGCTATAGCACCCGTTATGCGAAAAAAATAACTGGAGCGGAAAAATCGATAGAAAATTATCTGCAGGACAATGGTTATGGGTTAGGAAATTAACTAGACCTGGTAAACAAAGATATAAAACAGGATTTGCGGTTGGCAAATCCTGTTTTATAGTTAATGGGCTTGTCTTAAATAATCTACAAAGCACTCTAAATCTTCTTCCGAGGGAAACATTGCCCTAGCGCTATTAGACCTTCCCCCCCCCTTACCCTTCCAAACCCCCGCATTGTCTTTAATAATTTTGTTGCAATCGGGCTTACCGTCTGAAAGTAAAATAAGGGTATTTTCCTTAGTGGAGACAAGTACAATCAATTTGCCTGGTATAGGCTTAATCATTTTACCAACGTTAAGCAGATCATCAGTTTTTAAGATATCATATTTCATAGAGATTACACTGCAATCACAGCTAACACTTAAATCATTAATTTCCCGGGCCTTATCTGCAAGATGGGCTTGTTTGATTGCATATAGGTCCTTCCTTACTCTTGCGGCTTTCTCTTCTTTTGCTAAAATATTTTCCCAAAGGTTTTTAGTATCTGATGAGTAACGCATATTCAAATTTCTAACTAGAGCTGATTCCTCTATATAATTATTTAAGGCAAGGGGACCAGCATCAAAGGTAATCCTGGCCATCCCCTTATAGTTCTCCCACCTGTAAACTTTTATAAGGCCTACTTCTCCTGTTTTTCTGGGGTGGGTCCCGCAACAGGCTACGCAACCGGCTGCATTGCTTTCGTCTCCTACACATACAAGAACAATATCATCCTCGATAGACAGGGCTTTTCGCATAGGCTGTTTTGCAGCCTCCTCCCTTGTTTCAAAGCGACGAACTGTAACAGGTAGGTTATCCCATATCATTTGATTAGATTTCCATTCTGCCCTTTGGATCATTTCATCTGTCATTTGAGTGAAATTTGGCATTCCTTCCAAACTTATATCTATAGTCATATAGTCATCTCCCATATGGAAACCCCTGTTGACAGCTCCGTAAAGTTCAAAGAAAGCCGAAGAAAGGATATGTTCGCCACAGTGTCTCTGCATGTTTGTGAAGCGCCTTGGCCAATCCAAATGGCAGCTGACGGATTTTCCTTCTATTGCCTTAGGATCTATGACTGCTGGTTTTTCATCTTGTCCTATTTGATGATAGATGATACCATCTTTTTCAAACACATAATCTACATGTAGGTCCCCAAAATCACCAGAGATAAGACCTGTATCCGATGGCTGGCCCCCGCCTTCTGGGAAAAAAATACTTTTGTCTAGAAGCAAGTATATATGGGCTTGGGAAATTACAGAAAGCACAGTGCTTTCACAATGTGCTAAATAAGGATCCTCCTGGTATAGGCATAAAGTTTTATTCATAGCAAACCTCTCAATCTAAAATAACATATAAATACAAATTTAGTATAGCATGAATATAGGCCCTAGGGTATAATGAAAAATAAAGGCACCAACTTGCTATATTTGTCATAAGAATTCATATTAACTTGTCCCCGTGCATAAGATATGGCAGCTGACCAGAGCCATTAGGGGGGGAATGGTGATGAATTGGAAATGGAAACTGATAAAGGGTGCTTGGTTTTTTCTGTTTGCTTTGGCAATAGTGATATTACTTGTACCAATAGGCCTAGAAATCACCGCCATAGGTCCTAGTAAAGCCGATATTTTGCTCATAGATCCTGGCCATGGGGGGATTGATGGTGGTGCCCAAGGGTCTGGTGGAATCCATGAGAAGAATATCAATCTAAATATAGCTGTTCTTATCAAGGAATTAGCTGAGCTTGATGGATGGTCTGTTGTTATGACTAGGGATGAGGATAAGGGACTTTACCCTGAAAAGGACAGGCAGAGTATTCGCAGTTTAAAGACAGCAGATTTGATGGCCAGAAAAGAAATCATTAAAAATACAAGCCCGCTTTTAGCGGTGAGCATACATCTAAATAGTTTTAAACAGGATCCAAGGGTAAGGGGGGCGCAAACTTTCTATCCGGCTACAGGGGACCAGGTAATTTGTGAAAAGAGTAAGCTACTGGCCGAACATGTCCAAGACAAGCTCATTGAGGGTATATCAGATGGAACAAATAGGCTAGCCCTATCAAAAAACGATGTCTTGATATTCAAAAACTCTCTTGTTCCGATCATTATAGTGGAGTGTGGCTTCCTATCTAATCCACAGGAGGAAATGCTATTGAATGAGCCTAGCTATCAAAAAAAAATTGCGGAGTGCATATACCTCGGAGTAATGGAATATACAGGAAAGAAAAGGAAACCTCCTTTGGAAGTTATTGATAATAGGGGATGAGAGTTTCAAATAAAATAGGAAGAGACTGTGGATAACTTTTTCCTTTAATTTGTATTAACTGGCATGAATGTCTATATATCAACGTTTACAATGGCTAGAATTATCCACAGGCATGCTTGGATAACTTTGTATACATGATATAAAAATATGTGGATAAGGGTCTAAAAGATTTAAAACAAGCGATTGTTACCGTGTTGAAAATTGTTCTCAAAATCGCAAACAAAGGTTAACATAATACTGCCACTATTTATGAAAGGACAAGACATGCTTAAGGAAAACATTCAATATAAGGAAAATCTCCCTATTAATTGCGAAATTATGAATCTCAAGGACTACCCTATTCACTTTCATAATGATATGGAGGTGGTATATGTCCTGCAAGGCAGGGTAAAACTCAAAAATGGCTATTACAATTATGAGATGAATGAAGGGGATATATACATATTAAATGATAGGGAAATACATAGCTATGACAGCATGGGCAACCGAAATGTGGTCTTAATCCTTCAGCTAAGCCTTTCCTACTTCACCCGGTATTATGAATTGTTGAAAAACAGCTTTTTTGTTACTGATGTAAACGATTCCCAGGATGAAAGCTTAATTGAATTACGGGAAATTCTGTCCCGGATAGCCTTGGAGAACTTACTAGCAGGCAAGGGATATGAGGATAGGGTTATAAACCTGACCCACGACCTTATAAATTGTCTTATCAGCAATTTCCAGTACTTTGCTATGGAAGATGGGCGATTTATAAACGAACCGAAAAATAAGGGGAACAAAATACTAGCTGGCCGGTTGAAAAGAATTATCGAATACATGTATGAAAACTATAATAGGCGTTTAACTCTGGCTGAAATAGCTGAAAGGGAACATCTCAGTGTCTACTATCTTTCACATTTTATAAAGGAGGCAACGGGTCTTGGTTTCCAGGAATTACTAAGCTTTATCAGAGTGGAGGAATCCGAGAAATTAATTTTGGGAACAGATAAAAAAATTGGAGAAATATCCTTGGAATCCGGGTTTTCTGCAGCCCGTTATTACATAAAATATTTCACTAAATGGTTCGGATTACATCCATTAGATTATCGAAAAGAATATGCAAACCGTGTGAAGGGTCGGGACAATTCCGCCAGCTACACTCCTTTAGAATGGGAGGATGTAAAAGACCTATTAAGCCGTCATGTGGACGATATTTTTTCCGTGTCTTATAAAAGCCATGTGGATATTGTGTCAGTTGAATTCGATACAGAAGAATATGTGTGGCAGGAAAATAATTCGCGTGAACATTTCTCTACATTGATTGATGCAGATTTCATGAGACCTGTAAGACAGATAATTGATGAGCTGGGAATAAGGCCTGAAGATGTAGTGGCTAATGGGCCTGGTTACTTCATATTGCGTAGCCTTTGCCCTGTAAGTGCAGAGGCCTTTTACAGCCTTTTGTTCTATAATTTTTGTAATGAACTAGCCAACTTTGATTTTAACAGGTTATCCC
>CAZMMB010000115.1:457-5743 GCA_964567325.1 uncultured Oscillospiraceae bacterium | reverse complement strand
ACTATAAAATGTTGCGATTCCATAAAGCTCGGCAATGGGGACACCAATGTTTTCTGAAATAAACTTGTGAACTTCCAGGGGCAGATAGCCGAAAATCTTTTGAGCCTCTTGAAGGACTGACATTGTGATTCCTTGTGAATCTTTTAGTGAATCGATATATGCTTTTAATTCCACATATCTTTTGTCTTCTGTTTTGTTGCAATTGCACCCGCAGTCATTTTGCATTTTACAAATCTCCTTAATAAATTATTCTTGTGCATAGGCCGATGTTAGACAAAGAAATAAAGTACCACCTCCTGGATTATATAAACTAACGGATTATTAATAAAATAAAATACATCAATTTGAGCTTGATATTTTTTCTACAATCGTTTTGAGAATACCATATCTGAGTATAATATGCAATCATTTCTGGCAACTTTGTGTAAATAATAACTTAACAATCAAGAGGGGCTAAAGCCTTGCAATCAATGGCTCGCAGTTGCCTGACTATTCCGGCATTTCGGGCCGATATATAAATATTAGTGTATCGATAAGTAAATACTTATTGTCCATGTAACTATGTTCGCCCATAAAATATAGCAAGGTAAAGGACCTAAAAAGTTTTCAAGCGGAGCGCTTTTACTAGCCCTATATGGGAAAAGATGATAAAATAAATTAAATAAGACATCGTGGAAATGGAGGATTCGGAATGAAACTGAGAGATATTATCAATAGCCGACAAAGTATAAGAAAATATACCAATCAAGATGTATCCCAAGAGGATTTGATGACGATTTTAGAATCGGCAAGGCTGGCTCCATCGGGGAAGAACTGCCAGAACTGGCACTATCTTGTGGTTAGAGACGAGAGACTCAAGGAGAAAATTAAGGATACAATTATAAACAAGACTGAAAGTATTGCGGAAAAAATGGACCTAAAAGATCCTGAAAAGGGCTTGAGGTTTAGAAAGTTCGCAAAAAATTTCACACTATTCAGCATGAAGGCACCTGTGCTCATATTAGTATTTGCAACAGTATATAAGCCTAGCGGTTATTATGAATATGTTTTTGCCGACTATCCGCAGGAGGAGATAGACAAGTTGTTTATCAGAAATCCAGGTATGCAAAATATAGGAGCAGCAGTAGAAAACATGACATTAACGGCTGTTGATTTAGGCTATGGGTCCTGCTGGCTGACTAGCCAAAACTATGCAGCCGATGAGATAGAGGCCTTATTAAAGGAAGAAATAGCATTTGAAAAAGAAGGTTATTTCCTAGCCTGTATGTTATCAATCGGTGTGCCTGAGAAAGGGGCAAGAAGCCCAGGCAGAAAAAACTTGGATGAAATCTGTACTTTTGTTTAATAGTGATTTTATCTGATATTCTCAACCTTTTAGCGCAATCTAGGCCAGCTTTAAGTGGTTGGCCAGTAGATTGGCACCGTTTTTAATTGCTTTTTCCATATTTTTGATAGGTATTCTTGTATAGTAGAACATGACTATGGAAAGGCCATCCTCTTCTTGAAGGCCGTGGACGGGAACGACTGTGAGACCGGCCCTTCCAGCCATGGCGCAGATACCTTCAACATTTTTACCATGATTGGGAATTCCCAGAAGCATATGAAGACCGGAGCTATTGTTTAATATTTTTACAGTATTCTTGCTATATTTAATTATTGCGTCTGTAGCAATTTGTATCTTACGTGCGTTTAAATTCCTCTGCTTCTTCAAATTAGTCTGGTAAAAACCATTATTCATGTAAAGGGCCAGAGTTAATTGCTCTGCCTTTGAACAGGTTTGAACATATCCGCCTAGGGATTCTTTAAACAGTAAATGCAAATTTTTTGGTAAAACCATGTAGCTGATTTTAATAGAAGGGAAGAGGGTAGATGAAAAGGAGCCTAAATATACTACCTGGTCCCTGCTATCAAGCCCTTGCAAGGAGGGTACAGGCCGGCTACCGTAGCGTAGCTCACTATTGTAATCATCCTCTATTATAATACTTTTATTGTTATAGGACCAATCTAAAAGGGCATATCTTCTAGCCGCCGGCATTACCGAACCGGTGGGAAACTGGTTTGAGGGACTCACGTATACAACCGATGGAATATTTGTCGGCAGCTTTTCTATTCTAATACCTTCTTTATCTATTGGTACTAAAGTCATTTTGAAGTCCCTATCTCTGAATATACTTCTAACAGGAATGTAACCAGGGTTTTCAAAGGAGACATGGTCAATTCCCATCCTATTGAGAATTATGCATAATAGGTTGATTAACTGTTGGGTTCCAGCAGCGATGACAACCTGATCAAGCTTACAACGGGCCCCCCGCGCCTGGTAGATGTATTTTGATATTTCATCCCTGAGGGCTGGTTCACCCTGAATGTCACCTTCCGTCAATAATAAATGTGAATATTCATTTAGAATCTTACTTGAGCAGCTCTTCCACTTGGCAAAGTTAAAGGATGCTGGGTCTACATAGTTGTCCAGTTTTGGAATTCTCTCAAAAAAACACTGGTAGCTTTGGCAATCCATATTAGAATCCTCAGGATAAAAAATTGCGCTCTGTTCGCTAGCCGATGATATTGCATTAGCATAGTAGCCGGATTTTGGCCTGCTTTTTATGTAGCCTTCAACCATTAGTTGATTATAGGCCAATTCAACAGTTGTAACGCTTATATTAAGGGATTTGGACATAGCTCTTAAAGAGGGGAGCTTATCTCCTGCTAGGATATCCTGGTTTACAATAGCTTCCTTTATATAGTTAAAGAGCTGCTGGTATAAGGGGGTGGATATTTTTTCATTCAGTATGGGAGTCAAGCTAATCATCAATACCTCCGTTTATATTCTGATATTAGATAGATATAAGAATCTGTACCTATCGAGGATTACTATTTATTATTTACGTTGGATTTCTATTTGCTGTACATATTAAAATAACCAAATCTGAATATTTCAAAGGGAACAGTTTGGGTATATTATAATAGTAAATACGGGAAAAGTAAAGGTGATAGATATGCTAGTAGCTGAAAGAACTAATAAGATAATATTGTCCGGGTTGATGATGGCAATTACAGCTGTTGCCACTATGGTGATTGCTATCCCTGTACCATTTACCAATGGCTATATCCGCTTAGGCGACAGCATGGTCTTTTTAAGCGTTCTGATTTTAGGTTGGCGTTACGGTGCAATTGTTGCGGGTGCAGGTTCGGCTATGGCTGATTTGTTCCTGGGTTATGTACATTGGGCGCCTTGGACTTTTATCATAAAGACTATAATGGCTCTTTTGATGGGGCTAGTCATAGAAAAAACTATAAAAAATAAGAAGAACACAGTTATTGTTGTAATCTTTACCATGATAATATGGCTGGCCTTCAATTTTATGGTGAATAAGATAATTCTCTATAAAGCTAAACATGATCCAGTAAGCTTGTTTTCTGATGAAATTCCAGATCTTAATGCCTTGGGGGAATTCTTGAATACTGTCCAAAGTCAACTGATGATAGTGGCTTTGTTGATACCTGTATTCCTTGTAATGGTATCCCTAATTATAAAAAAGAAAGAGCATTACACAATACCCTTAACAGAGATACTAGCCATGACTCTGTCAGGCCTGTTCATGGTATTTGGATATTATATAGCCGGTGGCATTTTATATGGAAATTTTGCCATATCTGCCTTTAGCATTCCAATGAACATAATACAGTTTGTCATAGGGTTTTTGCTAGCATCCCTTATAAGTGCTGCTTTATCAAAGACACCTGCGGTGAGATTTTTTACTTATCGTTACAATAAGTAATCAATCAGATTAGTTTTTCCTTGATTAAATATGCTGAGGCCATGCTTTCTTCTTTAAATAGCAGGGAAAGTGACTTTACAAGCAGTCCTTCATCCTTTCGATTTGCCAAAGTTAAATCTGCAATAACAAGGGTGATAGATTTAGCATTAATTTTCTTAAAAAGTGAAAAAAGCCTTTCCCTATCGTGTTTGGAATTCCTAAATCCTATATGAAAACTTGAGAGTTCGGCCTTGGTTTCCTTGCCATAAGAATATACAGCGGCTCTCAGGGCCTTGTGGAAGGAATTTTTAGAGTAAAGATTTTGCGGATCTAGGTCGAATATCCGGCCTGCTGTCTCTGCCCCCTCTAAGGTTTTTCTGTCCATATCCCCTTTAGAGAAGCAATAGTAGTAGCCTTCATAAAAGTCAAATGCCTTCAGGGTATCCAGATAGCCTAATCTTATGTTTCTAGCCGAAGCCTTGCCGTCAAATATCATCACATCTCCCAGCTTCCATTTACACCTGATAAGAGTTAAATTTTCAGCTTGTTTTAAGGGTTCTTTTTGAACATAGCCTGCCGTTTCCAAGTCCACGGCAATGACATGGCTAGCCCCTTTATCCAGGGCCATACCAACGGGTAGATTGTCTAAATAGCCTCCGTCGACATATCTTACATTGTCTATATCCGCCACCCTTATAGCGGGAAAAAGGGAGGCGCTTGCAATGATATAATCTACGAGTTTGTCCCGGGGTATATCGTCTAAAAAAAAGTACCGGGGGGTTAAATTTGGCAGTTCCACGGTAACTAGACCAAAAACAATGCCACTGTCCCTTATTTTTTTCTCATCTATAAAGCGGGTCATTAAATTTTTAAGAGGTCTGTTTCTTTTTTTAGGAAATCCTATATCAACTACCATATCGGTTTGTATTTTTCCCCACAAATCAACAGCCAAATCGAAGGAATTCTGGGCAACTAGGGCGCCGTTTATTGCACCAACAGAACAACCTGTTATGATATCAATTTGTATGTCCATTTCTCTTAAGGCTTGCCAGACACCAATTTCATAGGCGCCGCGGGCACCACCACCACCTAGGACCAAGGCAGTTTTCCTGTTCACTTAATCAGCAACCCCTTTCTAAAATGTGATAACTATTTAGATTATATACTTAAACTCCGCACATGCAATTAAAACAGGAGCGATTACTGTCACTGGCCTGGCAATAGTTGGGTCGGTTTGGTACAATAGAAAAGGTAGCCAATTCTTAAAGGCTGGTTAACAGGACTCGTGGCAAGTTGTAATGTGGGCATTTAGGTTCAGTATATAATTAGTATATAAATGGAGGGTTTAAAAAGATGCATAGAGAACTAAAGGAAATTATTGATAAGAGCAAAAGCATAGCCTTTTTCGGGGGAGCCGGTGTGTCGACGGAAAGTGGTGTCCCGGATTTCAGGTCGGAGAAGGGGCTTTATAAGGCTGTGGAGCTTTATGGCCATTCGCCAGAGCGAATGCTCTCCTATAGCTTTTTTA
>CAZMMB010000115.1:0-447 GCA_964567325.1 uncultured Oscillospiraceae bacterium | reverse complement strand
AAAATCATATGGAGACGTTTTTTGACTACTATAAGAATAATCTAATTTATCCCCAGGTAAAAGCAAATAGGGCCCACCTGGCCTTGGCAGAGCTGGAAAGGCGGGGGATCTTGTCGGCGGTAATAACACAAAATATTGATGGCCTACATCAGCTGGCTGGTAACAAAAATGTTTATGAGCTTCACGGTTCCATTATGAGAAACTACTGCATGGACTGCAAGGCCTTCTATGATCTGGCCTATGTTATGGATGATAAGAACTGCAAAAATAGCTCAGGACAATCAATGATACCATACTGTATGAAGTGTGGAGGCATAGTCAAACCCGATGTTGTCCTATATGAAGAGCCTTTGGACCAGGAGCTTATGTCTGAGGCAGTAGATGCCATTTCCAGGGCCGATACACTGATTGTAGGTGGCACATCACTTGTTGTCTACCCAGCCGCAG
>CAZMMB010000114.1:0-5811 GCA_964567325.1 uncultured Oscillospiraceae bacterium | reverse complement strand
TGGAGATCCTATATAGAGGCGTGGCTTTAAGGGCTTCAATTGCAAAGAGAAATCGTATCGATTGTATTTTTACAATAAGGTCCGAACTTTGCCTGGACGGGATTCCTTTAAAGGAATAGATTACGTCCATCAGCAAACGCAGCTCCGAAGGCTCGAAATTCCTTTCCCGTAAAAAATAACCCTCCCGTTTTCTACATAAGTAGAGATATCGAGGCCAAAATCATTTAAGACCGATATGGTGATGGTAACTGTACTTCTATCAAAATAGATGTCATATTCCTTCCCAGTAGCTTCCTAATTTCACCCATGGAAAGTATATGATTTTCATCGGAAAGTTCCCTTAGAATTTTTTCAACAGCTAGCTATTGCCCTATCCTTTCTTATTTGTCACCTCACGCATACTATCTTTCTGCCGGCACAATCTCCAGCCAGTAGCCATCAGGATCGCAGATGAAATAGATTTCCATACTATCATTTTCAAAGCAAATAACACCCATTTCCTTGTGTTTTTCTTTGGCTGCTTCATAGTTTTCTGTTCTAAAGGCCAAGTGAAATTCGTTATCACCTAGATTGTAGGGCTCAGTCCTATCCCTCAACCAGGTCAGTTCCAGCTGATGGGTTGATTCGTCGTTGGCCATGAATCTTAACTTGTATGACCCCTCAGGACCATCTATTTCTCGCACCACCTCAAGCCCCAGGGCTTCTTTATAGAATTTTATGGACTTGTCAAGATCAAACACGTTAATGTTATTGTGATACATTTCGAATTTCATTTTCCACCCCTTCTTTCCCACACTGCATGTTATCATTACTGTCCATATTTTATCTTAGATAAATCCTACTTACAAGCCTAGATTACCGGGGATTTTCATTCTTGGACTCACCAGCGGGCTCTTATCTTACGAACCAAATCCATTCCTAACTAGCATATTTTAGATAGATCCTACTTACAAGCCTAGATTCCCGCGGATTTTCATTCTTGGACTCACCGGCGAGCTCTTATCTTACGAACCAAATCCATTCCTAACTAGCATATTTTAGATAAATCCTACTTACAAGCCTAGATTACCGCGGATTTTCATTCTTGGACTCACCGACGAGCTCTTATCTTACGAATCAAATCCATTCCTAACTAGCATATTTTAGATAGATCCTACTTACAAGCCTAGATTCCCGCGGATTTTCATTCTTGGACTCACCGGCGAGCTCTTATCTTACGAACCAAATCCATTCCTAACTAGCATATTGCCTAAATTCATCAACAATACATTATAAAGCACATATGATGTATAGCAAATAAAAAATATTATGGAGGTGATGATATGAATGAAACCAACTGTATTACTATCGGTATGAAGGCACCTGATTTTTCGGCCCAATCTACCTTTGGTCCACTAACACTATCGGATTATAAAGGTCAATGGATTGTATTATTTTCCCATCCTGGAGACTTTACGCCCGTCTGAACTACTGAGTTTATTGCTTTTTCAAAGCAATATCCTTCTTTCGTTGAAAGAAATGCAACCTTAATCGGTTTAAGTTTAGATAGCAATTCTTCACATCTGGCTTGGATCTATAACATCTACCAGCATACGGGTATTCAAGTGCCTTTTCCTATAGTATCTGATAAGAATATGGCTATTGCCAGGCTATACGGGATGATAGCCCCAAATGCAAGCACGAGTACAACAGCAAGAAATGTCTTTATTATCGACAACAAGCAAATAATCCGTGCGATATTGATATACCCACTGACAACAGGACGATATATCCCTGAAATATTAAGGCTACTAATCGCCCTTCAAACTTCTGATCAGTACCATGTGGCGACTCCCGCTGACTGGCTTCCGGGGCAACCGGTGTTAGTACCTGCCCCTCATACATATGAAGAACTGGTTAGAAGGGTAAACGGTGAAGATGATTACGACTGCATTGATTGGTATCTATGCTATAAAAACATATAATATAGAAGGTTATAACATGGTTCGACCGGAGGGAATCGGCGAAGTAGTATATTTCACCTCCGGTCAAGCTTATCCCAACACTTATAATCCGCAATAATCCATTATTGCATACCAATATACTTGGTTGAGGGATGCTGCCTGCGCCTCCCTGCTAACTTTTTCACCTTTTTTACGCCTAATATATATAGGGTACATCCTGGCAAACTCGTTAAAATCCAACCTTCTTATGCCAGAAAGTTTTGAGGATGGGCTGTTTACACTAGCTGTGCTTATATAGAGGATACTTCCATCCCCTTGAACTGAAAACCAAACAGGAATCCGTTTAACAGACTTTGGAATTGTGTGGAGTTCGGTTTTTTCATTAGTAAATGTTGAGCATATTGACTGCCAGTTTCGGCGCAGCTCATGTTCATCTATAGATCCACTAGATTCTAATTCTACGTGAGTTTTTTTTCTTAACTGTTGGCCATGTTTTTTGACTAAATTTCCCCTACTACTTTGACAATATGTTTTAATTTTTGTAAATTCCTTTTCCGATAGGGCCACCCCATTAAGCCCCTCCTTTAGCCACATACCACTTTGTCTGATTTCTTCCTCCGGGCTGTACTTCCCTCTCCACCCTGGACTTGCAATAAAATCTGACGCCGCATTTAAAGTCGCAATAATACCTTCTTCCAATCTCAACCTTTCATCCTTTGTTAAAACAGGAAAAATCACAAATGAAAAGTGTTGGCACATATATTGACTAATTTTCTTTTCTACTTTTTTCTCAAATTGAGGGTCATAACTGCCAGCAAGCCTTGCTAAAGGCCCTGACCTCCTTGTGTCAAAATTCCAAATGTGTAAGTAGGGATGATTATTTTTGTTAAGTATTGCTCGTCCAATGTTTTTTCTAAAGATGCTTCCATTCTTATCTTTTTTCAGGAAATGGTCTTTGAGACGAGATTTCAGCCTACCAGCGCTACGGTGGGTACCAACCCGTACAATCCTGTCAAATCCCTCATACTTTTCGCCATTTTCAAAAACAATATATATTCCATCATCAAAGGGAATGTCATCGATTGTGGAACATTGAAATCGATCCATCCCATTGAACAATTCATGCAATCTATAATTTATAGTATCCTTTAAACTATGTAAACGAATTAACCTATCTAGCTCCATTAAACAATCACCATATCTCAGTCCTTCCAAAGGCAAGTGCATATGGGGCAAATGGCTTTTCAAAGGATGATAGTAGTTTTTACCTGCTAAAATTACAAATTCCGTATTTTGTAAATTGTAACGATTTTTAAGTTGTTCAGCAACCTGATTGCCCCAGGCTAATAATTGTTGCTGAGACTTATCTTTTAGCGTTTCATTATAAGGCTCAATCACCTCATCTAATTCCAACAATCCATGCTTAGCGGATATTACATAAATATCGCCGGAAATAGTGCGGGCATAAGCCAAGGATTTTTTGAACAATGGGCTTGTATTATATAAGTTCATGGCTTCACTGGGGGTCTTGCCTTTATATTTTGTACAGGATATAAGGGCAACCTTTATATCCTTTTTAACTTCTTTAAAACTCTTAGGGCTTTTTTTAAACTTGACATATTCATTGGATTTTGGGGTTTGAACGAAATTATATTTACGTAAATAGTCTGCAATCTTTATTCCCTTGTTCATATAATCAATCAACAAGCCAGCACAAGCTCTACTGTCACTGGCAGCATTGTGATGGTCTAAATCTATTCCTAAGTAATCGCAAAGGGTGTTTAGTTTATGGTTTTGCAAGTTAGGATAGCAAGCCCTGCCTATTATGCAAGTGCAGGCATATTGCACATAATCCACACAAGAGATACCGTAGTGTCTAATGCACTTGGCCAACACCCCCATATCAAAAGTCGCATTATGTGCAACAAGAATTCCATCCCCCATAATGGACTCTATCTTTGGCCATATTTCTGAAAAAACAGGTTGATTAGCAACCATTTTGGGGGTAATCCCCGTAAGATTAATGTTGAAATTATGGAAATAAGTCTCTGGGTTTATGAGGGAATAGAGTTCATCTACTATTTCCCCCTTTTCTACAACGGTAATCCCAATGGAACTTATCCTATCATTTTTATAATTTGGCGTCTCAACGTCAAATACGATAAATCTATCTTTGACTCCCTTAGGAATTCCAAACTTCATAGATTTCCTTATCCTCCCATTCAATGTTACAAAATAATATTCTTATTTTTCCCCTTCTAATACTCCGGCAGATATTCGCCTAGTTCTTCGTCTAACAGATTATACCACCTAGAAGCTACTGACAAGCCTCTTGTCAATTTAAAGTGGGGTATTTGGTCAAGTACCAAACATTGTTACTTTGTTAATTTATTTGCTACTCCAAAAAACAAACTCTTTTGCTTAGGGAAGGCCGGAAGCACAAACCGCCCTGGGAAATCCTACTGCCCTGTGCCGGATTCAGATGGGGTGTGTACAGTAACTTGATTTGCTATAGACTATGGTATGAATCAATTAGATACTTCTTAAAAAACTAAAATCTGCCGAGGTAATAGCTGCGCCCTGGAAAATATAAAAGAAGCTGTGTGAAATTTTAGTAAAGTTTATAATCAGGGTCTGCTGAACGGATTATTTGGAATGCCAGGATCCGTTCAGCCGGCAGATGGTATCTGCCAGCAATCGGCCAAACGCTGATATATGCCGATTGCAGACCCTAATTATTGGCGAGCTGAACAGATGGGAACCATGATCTTTATTATCCCATCTTTACAAGTGTAAGGATTATGGACAGGTATGATAATTATCCTTGCATTTGTAAGATTCATAAATGGCTACAACACTGTAAATACAGGCCTTTATGAATCGTTCAGCAAGCCCTAAGTAAGCCTTTTTAGATATAAAATTTCCTAATGGTTTACTTTTGATTGATTTATAAGCCATTTCTCATGGAAATCACTGATGCATATGAATTAATAAACCATAATCTAACCTTCGCTATTTAATGGTTTATATTATCCTAATCCGTAAACCATTTCCTAGCTTATCCTGTTAAGTGGTTTATACTATGCTACTAATGTTTTGTCAGGCTAATTGCAAGGCAATCGCATAAAAGAAGAAATATACCGATGCAGCCGGTTGCCGGCGGTTAACTGTGCAAAAAATCAAGTTTGGTGAGGGGGTTTTGCATATTAATACAGGTTATGCAGTTATACAATAGGATACTTTGCATATATTCATGATATTTTGGGTAATGAAAGATAATCTCCCGCCATACCTGCAATTTTGCTCATTTTTATGCAAAAAAGAGTTACGTCCATATAATGGTGTAAATTGGGGGAACCAAAAAAACATGTTTTCCCATTTCGGTTATAATGAAGTTAGTTAAAAACAAAACCGGAGGTGGAAAAACATGTTTCAAGCTAATTTTACAATAACTTATGATGAAATGATAGACCTTTTATCAAAAGATCGAAATGAAGCATTTGCTCTAATGATGAAAAAAATATTTGATGCCTTCCTTATAGCCGAGTCCGATATACAAATAGGGGTAGGTAAGCATGAAAGTAGCGAAAATAAAACAGATTCATAAAAGAAAAATATACCGATGCAGCCGGTTGCCGGCGGTTAACTGTGCAAAAAATCAAGTTTGGTGAGGGGGTTTTGCATATTAATACAGGTTATGCAGTTATACAATAGGATACTTTGCATATATTCATGATATTTTGGGTAATGAAAGATAATCTCCCGCCATACCTGCAATTTTGCTCATTTTTATGCAAAAAAGAGTTACGTCCATATAATGGTGTAAATTGGGGGAACCAAAAAAACATGTTTTCCCATTTCGGTTATA
>CAZMMB010000113.1:4501-5825 GCA_964567325.1 uncultured Oscillospiraceae bacterium | reverse complement strand
CCTGACTAGCTGCTTCCAAGGCGAATTCTTTCAGTTGGCCCATTTTTTCCCCATACATTTGCCCTCTTAAAAAATCCTTTATTACCCTGTGAATAAATAAATCAGGATATCTTCGTATAGGGGCCGTGAAATGACAATAATAATTTAAACCTAAACCGAAATGGCCCAGGCATTCCCCCTCATAGGATGCCTTTTTCATCGACCTTAGCATAACAGTATTCACAACTTTTTCAATACTGGTCTTGCGAACCTGGTCCAAAACATCGTTTAAGGCCCTGGGGTGAATATTGTCAGAATCCCCCTTGATTGTTATTCCAACTCCTATTAAAAACTTTCTAAACTCATGAATTTTATCTAAAGAAGGTTTTTCATGGACCCTATATATAAAGGGCAGGTCTAGATGGAAGAAATGAGTCGCAATCGTTTCATTAGCCATTAACATAAACTCTTCAATTATACGGTTAGCAATTCTCCTTTCTGCTTCCTCTACATTTATGGGGACACCTTTTTTGTCCAAGGCAATAACAGATTCACCTATATCGAAATCTAGGCTTCCTCTTTCTTTTCTCCTTTCCCGAAGTATTGTGGCAAGTTCATCCATTAGCAGAAGTTTAGGGTACACATGTTCAAATTTTTCTATCAAATCTTCCCGATGGTCCTCCAGCATATCAGAAACATCAGTATATATCATGCGTTCTTTGGAGCAGATCAAACTTTCAAATATTTCATGGCTGATAAGATGACCGCTTTCGTCTATCTCCATAGTAACAGACAAGGCCAACCTATCCTCACCAGGTAATAGGCTGCATATCCCATTAGATAGTTCAGGGGGAAGCATTGGGACAACTAAATCAATTAAATATACGCTGGTAGCCCTATTTAAGGCTTCCATGTCCAAGGGGCTTGCCTCTTTAACATAATGGCTAACATCTGCTATGTGTACTCCCAACAAGTAATTCCCATTTTCCAATTGCTTTATAGAGATACCGTCATCAAGGTCCTTTGCATCTGCCCCATCTATGGTAATTATAGTCTCTTCCCTAAGGTCCCTTCTATCGATAGTGTCACCATGTTCAATTTGCCTGGGTAATTTCTCCGCTTCAGCCACTACTTGCTGTGGAAACTTATCTGTAAGCTTAAAGGCTCTAATAAGGGCTTTTATATCTCCCCCGCTTTCACCTTTTCTACTTATAATTTCCCTAACCCTAGCTTGGGCAGGGCTGTTTTTATCAGGCCACCTTATAATATCTGCTACAACCCTGTCTCCATTTTTCCCTCCCTTGAAATTTCTTTGGGAAACCAATGCCAGGTCCTTGCCTTTTTG
>CAZMMB010000113.1:0-4491 GCA_964567325.1 uncultured Oscillospiraceae bacterium | reverse complement strand
TGCATTATAGGGACAATATAACCATGATCACCCCTTTTGATTAAGGTCCCCACCAGGTCCTTGTTGGCATGTTTCAAAACTTTCCTTACCATTCCTTCCCAGGAAGCATTGTGGTTGTCCCGGTTTAAAATCAAAACTTCCACCCTATCATCGTCCATTGCCCCAGCCATATCCCCAGGAGCAATGTAAATATCTTTTTGCTGATTCTTATCTTTATCATCTGGGATTACGAAGCCAAAGCCCCTAGAGTGCTTTGACAATGTTCCCTTTATAATGTTTTCTTTTTTCTTTTTTCTCATATCTTATCTCTTGTCTCCTAGTCATAAAAAAACGCAATTGTGGAAATAATAGTAACATCAACAGGAGGGTATTGCAATGAAAGTAAAAGATTTAATGTCTACATCCGTTGTTTCTGCACGACCAGAAACAAGTATTACTGACTTATCCAAAAAAATGCGTCAGGCTGACGTAGGTGCCCTGCCGGTTTGCGATGATACAGGTCGCGTGTTAGGAATTGTAACAGATCGGGATATAGTAATTCGCACCTTGGCAGAAGAGGAGAATCGCAAGACCGTAGGCGATATAATGACCATGAGTCCCATATATGCTACTCCCCATATGAACACGCACCAGGCTTCTATTCTTATGGCTAAGCACCAGGTCAGGCGTCTACCTGTAGTAGAAAATGACCGCCTGGTTGGCTTTCTTTCTATGGCAGATATAGCTAGAAAAAGGATATATGTCGATGAGGCTGGGGATGCCCTATCAGCCATATCAAAGCCGGGAACATTTCATTAGTATGAAAAAGGCATCTTTAAAGGATGCCTTTTTACATTTTATCGATTCAGGTTGTTACCCAGCCCACTATTAGGTCCGGTATTTGGATTGTTGTTGTTCCAATTGTTGCCGGTATTATTTTGATTGAAATCATTACTATTGAGACCGCCACCACCACCATTAGTTACGCCACCGCCATTGAGGCCGCCATCGTTTCTCATGTTGTTATTGTCTTGTACATTGTCCCTAAGATTTCTATCCGGCATTACATCATACCTTCCACAGGCTGCAAATACCAACATACCTAGAATCAATAGAAAAGCAAGATAAAATCTTTTTCGAGCCATTTTTTCATCTCCTTCCTTTTCATGAAATAGTATTTGCATTCTGTGTTTTTTTACCCACATTTGAAATGCGTAAATTAAGGAAATTTTATAATTTTTTATTGACTGATTTCTTCTAATGTTTTTCCCATAGTTTCTTTTCCTAGTATAGCGACAACTATAGAAACTGTAGCAAAAACAGCTGTAAGCATTATAAAGACATAAGTAAATCCAAGCTCTGTCCCGTAAAAATTGTAGATGACGGGGACTATAAAAGGAGCCGTAAAAGCACCTAGCCTTCCGAAAGCTGTGGCCCATCCCGTGCCACTTCCTCTAGCAATTGTAGGATATATCTCCGGAGTATATGCGTATACGCAGCCCCAGGCACCTAGGCTGAAAAAATAAAGAAGACTCCCATACAAAAGGACTGCTCCGGTAGTATCAGCATGTCCAAATAACCATGCTGTAGCTGCAGTACCTGCAAAGTAGACTGATAGTACCGTCTTCCTGCCTATCCGCTCCACAAGCCAGGCAGCACTAAAATACCCCGGCAATTGAGCCAGGCACATAATCAAAGTAAATTCAAAGCTCTTAACTAATGCAAAGCCCTTTCCAACCAACAATGTGGGTGTCCATAAGACAAAACCATAATATCCAAAATTAACGCCAAACCAAATAACCCAGAGTACAAAGGTACTCCTTACATATTTCCTGGACCATAAGTCTTTAAATGTTATTCGAGTTTTTTCTAATGGTTTTTCAACATCTTTGTTGTCAATTCCATCGGTGTTAGTCAAGCCGACTTGTCCCTCCATTATGCTTACCAGAGCGTTTGCTTCCTCTTCCCGCCCTACAGATTCCAAATAACGGGGTGACTCGGGGATAGCCTTTCTAAGATAAATGGCAAACAAGGCAGGCGTTGCCCCAATCCAGAAAGCAACCCTCCAGCCATAACTAGGTATGAGAAAATAAGCTACCAAAGCTGCAATAATCCATCCCCAGGCCCAAAAACTTTCTAGCAATATTCCATTGCGGCCCCGAATTTTTGTAGGAGAGTACTCGCTGATGTAAGCAAAGGCAACCGGTCCCTCGCCCCCCAGGCCAAAACCTGTGAAAAATCTCATAATCAGCAACATGGGATAGTTAATAGAGAAACCAGCCAGACCGCTAGCTAACCCAAATATGACCAAGTTTGCTACTATTAGTGTTTTCCTTCCCCATTTATCCGAAGCAATACCTGATAGGGTTGCACCTAGTGCCATCCCTAGCATACCTACACTGCCTAGTAAGCCTAGTTGCCCAGTTGTAAGCCCCCAGTCTGCTCCTATTGATGCCATGACTCCCGAAACCATTCCTTGGTTCATGGCATCAAACATCCATCCAATCCCTGTAATAAACAGTATCCGTCTCAACATGGGCGTTGAGGGCAACCTGTTAATCCGCTGCGCAACATTCATCATAAGTATTCCTTTCTATGTTTCCCTTTTATTCGCTTAGATAGCCTTTTTTCTTAAGTTCTGCCTCAATAAAATCAAGTAAATCCTCTGTATCCCCTGCTACGGTATGATAGTGATAATCATCAGTTAAATGTTTTAATGGAGAAATCATCCCCTCCTTCAGCTGCTGGTTGAACTCATCCACATCTTTTCTAGAGGAAAGCACTAAATCTGCTTTGATTTCCCCATATATACCATGGCTTACAACAACATCCAGAATCCTCCCACCAGCATCCACAATCGTGTAGAGTTCGTCCAAAATCTCATCATCCTTGTGTCGTACTTTAAACTTGCGGACCTTTTCCCTCCTCCTGTCCAAGATATATCCCCTATGGGTAGAAATTATCTCCTCTCCACAAGCCCGAAGCAAGGTAATATCGCCTACGATAATTTGCCTGCTCACGTGTAGATGCTTTGCCAAGTATGATCCCGATAAGGGTCCATCGGCATGGTAAAGCAGGTCGATTATTTTCTTTCGCCTCTGTTCGCCATCCATTTTTACCTCCTTGCACAAGTTGTAAAAACAGCAAAACTAACAGTAGTATAACACCTGTCATTACACATAGCAAGACAATGTGATGGGCAAATTATTTGCCGGCTACCCATCATACAAAAAACGACGGTTGTAAAAAAACCGTCGCCTTTCTAACATCAGTTCCTTTAAATTTTTGATTTTTTAAATAACTGCACCCATGCTTACGAATACAGGAGCAAAGACCAAAGCTACTATGGTCATCAATTTTATCAGGATATTTATTGAAGGGCCGGATGTATCCTTAAAGGGGTCTCCGACTGTATCCCCAACAACTGCTGCTTTATGGGCTTCACTGCCCTTGCCCCCATAATGCCCTTCTTCAATATATTTCTTGGCATTATCCCAGGCTCCGCCTGCATTAGCCATCATAATTGCTAGAAGTACCCCTGACGCTAAGGCTCCTGCCAACATGCCACCTAGGGCATCCGTTCCCATTATAAAACCGACTGCTAGCGGTGCCACAATAGCCAATAGGCCTGGAGCTAACATTTCTTTAAGCGCAGCCTTCGTGCTGATATCAACGCATCTCTCATAGTCGGGTCTGGAGGTTCCCGCCATTATTCCTTGATCTTCCCTAAATTGCCGCCTGACCTCTTCAATCATTTGATTTGCAGCCTTACCTACTGAATTCATTGTCATAGCCGAGAACAAGAAAGGAAGCATAGCCCCAATGAAAAGACCTGCAATAACCATTGGATTGAGCAAGCTTATTTCAGACAATCCCGCTACCTGGGAATAGGAAGCGAAAAGGGCTAGGGCTGTAAGGGCAGCTGATCCTATAGCAAAACCCTTTCCTATGGCCGCCGTAGTGTTTCCTACTGCATCCAGCTTGTCCGTTATACTTCTTACATCTTTGGGTAGCTCTGACATTTCAGCTATGCCGCCTGCATTATCCGAAACCGGCCCATAAGCATCCACCGCTACAACCATTCCGGTAGTTGACAGCATTCCAACTGCGGCTAAAGCAATCCCATAAAGGCCTGCAAAAGCGTTAGCTACAAGAATTCCAATTGCAATACAGATGATTGGCCAGACCGTAGATAGCATGCCGACAGCATAGCCGCTGATAATAGTCGTAGCAGAACCCGTCTGACTTTGATGTGCAATTTTCTTTACGTGACTGAAGTCCCCCGAGGTATAGATTTCTGTAATTTTTCCGATGGCCATACCTACAATTAAACCGGAAATAATAGCAATAGCCGGGTTAAAGCTTCCAAACATGGCCTTGCTCATTATTATTGAGACTATGATGATTAAGACACCGCTGACATATGTTCCGGCGTTAAGAGCAGAAGCAGGATTCCCACCTTCTTTCCCCCTCACCATCATAATTCCCAGTATGGATGCTATAATCCCTATA
>CAZMMB010000112.1:0-5836 GCA_964567325.1 uncultured Oscillospiraceae bacterium | reverse complement strand
GCAAAATTTACGCTTGTGTGTGAAAAAACCAGTCGGAAAGCACACACAAGCGTAAATTTTGCTCATATTCCACCTTTTCAGGCGAAAAATCCACACACAAGCGTAAATTCTGTACAAAAAATGCAAAAGTATTTGTACCTTGTGGGCAATATTAGTTCAATCTAACTTCTAGCTCCCCCATCTACAGGTAAAATTGCGCCGGTTATGTAAGAGGCCATGTCGCTGGCTAGAAAAAGGAAAGCATTGGCGATATCTTCGGGTTCAGCCATCCGTCCCATTGGTATGGTTGCTATTACGGGTGCGATTATGTCTTCGGGGAGAGATTCTACCATATCAGTCTTTGTAACCCCAGGGGCAACTGCATTAACTCTTATCTTGTCATTAGCCAATTCCCTGGACAAAGATTTAGTTAATCCATTTACAGCAAATTTTGAGGCGGGGTATCCGCAACCTGATGGTTGTCCATAGAAGCTTACCATGGAGCTGGTACTTATTATGCTTCCCCCTTCTTTTTGATATCGCATAATTTTCGCCGCTGCTTGTGAGCAATAAAATACTGCATTCACATTTAAATCAATAATTTTATCAAAATCTGCTGGGTTATAATTGTAGATACTGTCCATAGCGGAGATACCTGCATTATTTACTAAAATATCCAGGTGACCGTATTTGTCATTTATGTTTTTGAAGGCATCATTGATTTCTTCTGGTGAAGAAAGATCAAGGCCTAGGCCCTCAACCCTATAAGATTGATTCTGATCCTTTAATTTCTCGACCGCTTTTGAGGCTGTTTGGTCACTGGATCCACATAAAACTACAGTAGCTCCGTTTTCTAAAAATATTTTCACAATAGCGTATCCAATTCCTCTAGTGCCACCTGTTACGATAGCAATTTTATCGGTTAACATTGATATCCTCCTTTTAAACCATTGCATTTGTTTATGTACATATAGCCCATTCGTAGCAAACTCAAACATAGATTTGCGATAAGTTAGATTCAGATAGGGCCTGAATAGTAATATTAATAGGTCAACAAGAATTTAACTAATAATGTTGTGGCAAACATAGCAAAATAGTATAATTGAATTCAAACAAAATACTTGGGAGGGATTTTACAACAATCCTTCGGGATTAAGGGAAGGAGAAAAAGATGGGAAACAGGATTGAAACAAAGTGCATACATGAGGGATGGACCCCTGGAAAAGGTGAGCCACGTCAATTGCCAATATGCCAAAGTACTACTTTTAAGTATAATACTAGTGATGAAATGGGCCAGCTATTTGACCTTGAGGCTGAGGGCTATTTTTATACCAGGTTGCAAAATCCAACCAATGATGCTGTGGCAGCTAAAATTTGTGCTTTGGAGGGAGGAGTCGCAGCAATGCTTACTTCATCGGGTCAAGCAGCAAATTTCTATGCCATTTTCAATATCTGTGAAGCTGGCGACCACTTCATATCTTCCTCCTCTATATATGGCGGAACCTTTAACCTCTTCGGCGTTACAATGAAAAAAATGGGCATAGAATGTACTTTTGTTGATCAGGACTTACCTTTGGAAGAGCTTGCCCAGTATGTCAGACCGAATACTAAGGCAATTTTTGGTGAAACGATAACGAATCCAACTTTGGCTGTGCTAGATTTTGAAAAATTCGCTCAGTTGGCTAAAGATGCAGGGGTGCCACTAATTGTAGATAATACATTCGCAACACCTATAAATTGCAGACCCTTTGAATGGGGTGCAGATATTGTAACACACTCCACTACAAAATATATGGATGGACATGCGGTTACCATCGGTGGTTGCATTGTAGATAGCGGTAATTTTGATTGGAAGGCTTACGGTGACAAATATCCTGGGCTTACGACTCCTGATGATTCGTATCATGGGATTATATATTCGGAGAAATTTGGCAAAGGTGCATATATTACCAAGGCCACCGCTCAATTGATGAGGGATTTTGGGTCTATACAGTCGCCACAGAATGCATTTTATTTAAATATGGGTCTTGAGACACTACATTTAAGAATGAAGAGGCATTGCGAAAATGCACAAGCTGTTGCGGAATTTCTTGAAAGCCATGAAAAGGTTGCCTGGGTTAACTATCCAGGACTAGTCAATAACAAGTATAATTCATTAGCGCAGAAATATCTTCCCAATGGCAGTTGCGGTGTCTTGGTTTTTGGAATTAAAGGGGGTCGGGATACATCCGTTAAATTTATGGATAGACTTAAGCTGGCTTCCATAGTAACCCATGTGGCTGATAGTAAAACCTGTGTCCTAAACCCAGCAAGTCACACCCACCGTCAATTATCGGATGCCCAATTGGAGGAGGCTGGAATAGCACCAGACTTAATCCGATTTTCGGTTGGTATAGAAAATGTAGAGGATATAATCGATGACCTTAAGCAGGCTTTTGAAGGCCTATAGCACCATTAAATAGTATTCTTGGAATTAAGGAAATCTAATTAGGGAAGGGAAATTGTATGGAAGAAAATATGAAATTTATAGGTATGGGCGATAATGTTGTAGATAGATACATTAATAAAAAAATTATGTTCCCCGGTGGTAACTGTGTAAATTTTGCAGTTTTTGCTAAGAAAATCGGATTTGAGTCTGCTTATCTGGGTCTAATAGCGGATGATAAGGAAGGAAGGTTGGTAAGGGATTCATTGATTAAGCTAGGGGTCGATGTTTCTAAATCTCCCCTTGTCCCTGGCGGAGCTACAGAGAGATGTGATGTAACTCTCATCGAAGGGGACAGGGTATTTGTTGGATGCAACTATGGAAAGGGTGAACATAAAACTCTAAAATTAACAAGTGAGCATTTGGAATACCTAAAAGAATTTTCTGTAATTCATTGCGGTTGCTATGCAGAAATGGAAGATGAGATGCATCTGTTAAAAGGAATAGATGCTATAAAAACTTTTGATTTTTCAGTAGAGGAAGAATACAGGGTGGAGGCATACCTAGAAAAGGTATGCCCGTATATTGATATGGCCTTATTTTCGGGAGAAAAAATGGATAGTAAAGAAATTATACTTTTGAAAGATAAGGTAATGTCGTTAGGGACAAAGTATGTGTTGATAACTAGGGGAATTGAGGGGCAAACATTATATGATGGAACAGGCGAATACAAAGGTATTGTGAAACCGGTAACCCCTGTTGATACTATGGGGGCAGGGGATTCATTTTTTACGGCTTTTATTGCGACTTTGGTTGGCAAGGGTTGGAGGAAGGGACAAGCATTGTATAATGAAATTATTGAAAAAGCATTCGAATTTGCAGCATCCTATTCTGCTGAGAATTGTAAGCAGGAGGGTTCTTATGGATTCGCTACACCATATGAGGACGAATAAATGGGTAAAAAGGTACTGAATCTAGATCTTTTAATATCAAAAGAAATTCAATATATGATAGAAAAGGAAGGTTATAAAGAGGGGCAGGCTTTGCCCTCGGAAAGAAGCTTGGCGGAAACGTTCGGTGTACATAGACTGACGATTAGGAACGCCATAAAAATGCTTGAGGAAAAAGGAATTATCCTTACTAAGCAAAGAAGTGGCAATTATATTAGCCCTAAAAAAGTGACCTTTGATTTGAATGATTATAGGTCCAAAATGTCTGTTATAGAAAACATGGGGATTGATGCAGATGTTAAACTACTTGAACTAGAGACCATAAAAGCATCAGAAGAATTAGCAAGAAAAACTATGCTCCCTGAAGGTAAAGAGGTATTTAGAATTACTAGGTTGCGTTATGCAAATAGAAAACCTATGGCATTGGAAAGAGCTTATGTTACTCACGAACTGGCAAGAGACCTATCTAAGGAAGACGTCCACAATAAATCTTTATATGATACCCTAAAAAGGAAATTTGGCATCACCATTGAATATTCAAATCAAAAGGTTACAGCTGTATATGCAAATAGCCTGGAATCTGAATTGCTGAGGATAAGTACATTAAAGCCGGTAATGAAATATCAAGGATTGGTTTATGATAAACGGGATAGGTTGATACTCTATTTTGAAGACATAATGTTGATGGACAGGGTGGAATTTATAAGCAATGGAGATGGAGAAATATAGATGGGAAGGGTGTAAGAATGGGCGCTAGTGGTGGAGGAAAAGAACCATTATATATTCAACTGCATGATATAATACTTGGTAAAATAGAAACGGGTCAATTGTTGCCGGGGCAGATACTTGAAAGTGAAAGAGTAATGGCGTCAACATATAATGTAAACAGAATGGTTGTAAAAAAGGCCATTAATGCATTAGTCGATAAAGGTTATCTATATAGGATACAAGGAAAAGGTACATTTGTTCAAAAAAAATCTTTTGATAAACTAGACCTGGGATTTCTTACGGAATCTGGCAATAGTGGTATAACAGCTATGGTTAAAAGCCATGGAATAAGAATTTCCAACAAGGTGCTAACAAAAGGTGTTATTAAGGGAAACCACTATTTTGAGTGCAAACTTCAAATTGGAAAGGAAGAACCCATATTCGTTTTGCATAGAATACGTTTTGGAAATGATGAACCAATCGCTGTAGAATACTCCTATGTTCCTTATAAATATTTTCAGGATATCGAGAGCTTGAATTTTGAATATGTTTCACTATACGATTATATGGAATCAAAAGGACATATGCCGATATACTTTGATCAGAAGCTTCAAATGGTTGAGGTGCCTGAAAATGAGTGTAAACACCTAGCATTAAACAGGCGGCAACCTGTATATTACTTTGAATTCATAGGCAAGGATGAACAAAATTCGGTGGTGGAGTATACAGAAAGTTATACTAGGGCGGATAAAACTGAATTTAGATTTACAGCTTCTACATAAATTATTTTTAATCTGGTCTAAAAAATTATATCATTGCAATGTATGTTTATATCTATTTTAGGAACATAATATAGAAGAGTCTCCTCAATCTGGTACAGATAAAGCGGGTAAGTGGTTGGCAATATTTCATTGATAAGTGTTGAAATCTATGTTTATACTGGTATAATAAAATCAAAAAGTGGTTATACCGCTTTGTATTAGGAGGAACTATAGATGATTAGTTTTGATGTGGAAAAGTATTTAAAAGATGGAGAGATAGCCTATGGTAAGCGGGAGAACATTGAAGACCTTGCGGATAAGCTAACAAAAAGGGGATATGACAATATCGTAATTATAGGTATTGGGGGAACATGGGCTATGTGGCATCCAGTTGTACATGTTATGAGACATTATACTGATGTGCCCATATATTTGGAAAACGCTGCAGAGATCCGGGTCAGAAAGGATAAGAATTATCTTACTAAGAATTCGCTAGTTATTACAGCCTCAGCATCGGGTGATACAAAAGAAATACTCCAGGCTGTTAAAATGTGTAAGGAAATGGGGATAGAGGTTGCCGGCTTTTCCAAAAGCGCGGAGACGCCCCTTGGAAAAGAGCTTGACTATTTAGTGGCAAACCCTTGCGGGGACTGCGAAGATTCCTACATGATGTTTTATATGCTTGGTTTGAGGCTTCTTTTTAACAGAGGGGAATTTCCCAGTTACAACAGGTTTGCCGACCAGATGGCGACGCTTCACGATAATCTCTTAAGAATACGGAAGGAATTCGAACCAAAAGCTGCAGAAATTGCAAAAGCTTATGCAAAGGAACCCTATAATATTTTTGTCAGTTCCGGTGCCCTTTGGGGGGAAACCTATCTATACAGCATGTGTATTTTAGAAGAGACACAATGGGTGAGGACAAAATCGGTCACCTCAGCAGAGTTTTTCCACGGAACACTCGAATTAGTTGACGATACTGTACCTGTATTTTTGCTTAAGGGAGAAGATGA
>CAZMMB010000111.1:1421-5837 GCA_964567325.1 uncultured Oscillospiraceae bacterium | reverse complement strand
CTTCCGCTGTTAAAGTAGCAGGGTTCATCTTCCGCTGGAAATACGGCCCGGTGGGTATGGCCTGCTACCAAAGGTTGATTAAAGTCCTTGACCCATTTTACCAGAATCCTCTCGACCTTAGTTTTACGTTTGGGATTTGTTGCGGTGTTCATTGGATTGTTTACCCCAACCAGCTCTAAAGGCCTCCAGAAATAGCGGACCAGAAAGCGGCTTATAGGCCAAAGGCGGTCGTTGAAAAAGTCAGCCTGGTGGCCATGGAGAAGAAGGAGCTTAAGTTTATTATTGGCGTGTTCAAGTACAAGCCCCTCGTAGAACTGTATCCCGGGAAAATTTAGGTTGTACTCTTCAAGGTGGTTTTTTTTCTTTACTATATCATGGTTACCAAATATTATATAGAGACGGGACTCTCGGTGGAATTTGGACATAAGCCAAAAAATATTATCATACAAATTGAAGATCTTTGAGAGCTTGTCATTTTCCCAAAGTTCGTCTCCGTCCCCTAATTCAATATAGGAGTAACCGTGATGGTAATACTGGGTTAAAGCCGAGAAGAATAAATTCTGGTTACGGGCGAAATTGTCTGCATAGCTACCATCGCCCCTATGGCAATCGCTCATGATTACTAGCTTGGAACTATCGTCAAAAGGGATCCTGTAGCTATTATTATAAACTTGGTCTATTCGGTTTGTTTCAAACATTCTCAACTCCTATTCGTCATGATATTCAAAGTAAGTTAAATATGTTAATCCTTGATTAAAGCTAAAGGCATAGGGTATGTTAATAAATATATAGGGATAAATCATTTATAAAAATGTCTTGCTTTTCCATTGACAAAGAGAAAGCAATTTGAGAGAATTAAAAATATTTCGCAAGGAGGACAGTATGGAGAAAACTAAGATTGTAATTGTTGGTGCAGGGTATGCAGGTATTCTCACCGCCAAGAAATTGGCTAGAAAATTCAAAAAAAACCATGATGTTACTATTACAGTTATTGATAAAAACCCCTTCCATGCCCTGTTGACTGAACTTCATGAGGTGGCAGCAAATCGAGTGGATGAGGATAGTATACGTGTCAGTCTGAAGAAAGTTTTTGCGGGACGTAAAGTAGATGTAAAACTAGACACAATAAAATCTTTTGATTTTGATAATAAGAAAGCTATAGGAGAATTAGAAGATTACGACTATGATTATTTGGTTCTTAGTGCAGGATCAAAACCCACTTTCTTTGGTGTTCCGGGGGCAGAAGAACATTCTTTCAAGCTTTGGTCTTATGATGATGCGGTCATTATCCGCCACCACTTAATAAATCTTTTTAGGAAGGCCTGTCGTATTGCAAATAAGGAAGAAAGGCGTAAGATGCTTTCAATATTTATAGTTGGAGCAGGATTTACTGGTGTCGAAATGGCTGGGGAACTGGCTGAATATCTGCCAATTATCTGCGATAAATTTGAAATTGACCGTGAGGATGTAAATGTTTCACTGGTCGATGTCCTGGATCGCACCATACCCAATCTACCTGCAGAATTATCCGTTAAGGTTGAGAGGCGCCTTAAAAAAATGGGTGTAAATATAATTCTAGGCACTAATGTGTGTGGAATTGGTCCTGATTTCATAGAGACAAAAGAGGCTGGAACCGATGTGTGCACCAGAAGGGATGCTTCTACTGTAATTTGGGGGGCCGGAATTGAAAGTGCTGATATAACAGGTGAGGCTGCGAAAGTTTTGGAATCCGCTAATAGGGGGAGGATTAAGATAGATCCAAACCTACGGTCCATAGATAATCCGGATGTCTTTGTTATCGGAGACAACATGCTCTATACGCCGGAAGGGGCCGACAGACCTGTCCCCCAGGTTGTTGAGAATTGTGAACATAGTGCAGCAACCGCTGCCCGCAACATAGAAGTTTTGATTAAGGGAAAAGGGGATTTAGAGAAATATGACCCTAAATTTCATGGTTTTATGGTTTGTATAGGAGGTCGTTACGGGGTGGCCAGGGTAGGTTTCCCCAATTTCATGATTAACCTCCCATCCTTTTTTGCTATGATGGCCAAACATATGATCAACATGATTTATTTCATACAAGTTTTGGGATGGAATAAGGTGTGGAGCTATAGCAAACATGAATTTTTCACAATCCGCCATTGTAGAAGCTATGTGGGTGGCCATTTCTCCAACAGGACTCCCAGCTTTCTATTGGTACCTTTAAGGGTATGGCTAGGCGCAGTTTGGTTATTTGAAGGTATAATGAAATGGACGGAAGGCTGGCTTAAAGAACCTAAGCTAGAAGGCTTCTTTGGAGGGGCTAATGCCTGGTATAATAGTATTTTAGCTGGTGGCGGGGAAGCAGGGGGGGCTGTGGCAGACGCCGTAACTGCGGCAACAGGTGAGGGGGGCGAAAATGCCCTTGAATCCATTGGGACTACCATTATAAATTGGGATTTCCTAGGCATATTTAGAACTATTTTCGTCAGTGGGAAAGATCTAGCAGACTCAGCCCTGGGTGATTTTGCTTTTAAATTAGATGTTCCAGCCATGAATTGGTTTGTGGATAGCGTGGTTTTAGCTAGTGACGGTGTGCAGGTTGCCATGCAGGCATTTATTGTTATCGCTGAGATATTGATAGGATTAGCGTTGATAGGGGGTCTTTTCACTACCCCGGCGGCTGGATTTTCTCTGATACTACAGTTCATGTTCGTATGTACGACGGGCCTATACTTTGGAACATTTTGGATGGTATTTGCAGGAGTCGCGGTACTTATAGCTGGTGGTAGGTCCTTCGGTTTAGACTACTACGTCTTACCCGTAATGAAAGAAGGATGGAAGAGGATTCCACTAGTAAGAAAGCTATATATATATAATGACTAAAACAGATAAGAGGACAAAAACACAAGGGCTTTTCATTGGCTACGATGAGGCCTTTGGTGAGGTAAGATCCGACTTGAACAGGATATTATCCACCTCACCTTTTATAATAAGGGAATATATGGAGCACCTTTCGCTATCATCGGGTAAGCTGATCAGGGCAGCTTCGCTTTTGGCGTGTGCTTTAAATGACAAGGATTTGATTCACAGGGATGCCATTAAATTGGCATCAGCTATTGAGTTGATCCACCTAGCCACCTTGGTTCATGATGATATAATCGATAATGCCGAGATTAGAAGGGGCCAAGCCTCCTTGCAAAGCAAGTATGGGAGGCGTACAGCTGTCATATGTGGGGATTATCTTCTTTGCATAGCCTTAAAAACTGCGGCAACTGTTGAAGATAAGGACAGCTATGTAAAGGGCAGTATCCCTGATTATATGAGTAAGGTTTGCCTGGGGGAACTGAATCAGCACATTAATAATGGCAATTTCAACCTCTCAGTATATGGCTATCTAAAAATAATAGCAGGCAAGACGGCTGCTTTGTTTGAGGCATCTTTTCATGGTGGGGCCCTCCTGGCAGGGGGGGACAAGTACTTTATAAAAAAGCATGCAAGGCTAGGAAAATATATCGGAATGATATTTCAGTTGACTGATGATTGCATGGATTACGAGGCCAGCCAACAGACGGCTAGAAAACCGGTGAAATCGGATTATGAACAAAATGTTATTACTCTGCCACTTATATATGCATTCAGAAAAATTGAGACTTTCAAGGCAAGGGCCATGGCCGGTAAAGTCTCCAAGGGGGAAATAGATAGGCTTGTTAAAAACTCCGGGGGCCTGGTCTATGCACGGTCCATAGCCAAAAGATATCACGATAAATCATTGAAAATTATCGATGGCATGACCCTATCGGACATTAAAAAGGAAAAACTGATTTCGATTTTGCACAGGGCCTATCGGGTTTTTTAGGAGGAATTATGTGATTGCTGGCTTGCTCAGGTATGTAGAGATAAAGACAAAGATAACCAGCATCTTTCCCTTTATTATGGGACTGGTATTCCTATTTTATGAAGGACAACCGGTGAGACTGATGGCAACTGCTGTGTTTTTTTGTGGTATGTTTCTTTTCGACCTGACAACTACCACAATAAATAACTATATAGATAGCAAGACTAACATGCAGCCCCTTCCTTTTAACAGAAAAAAATCACTTGTAATAGTTTATTTGCTATTAATTTCAAGTACAGGATTTGGTCTTTGGCTTGTGGCACTTACAGATACCCTGGTATTGCTTCTCGGCGGAATATGTTTTATGGGTGGAATTTTTTACACCTATGGACCTCTTCCAATATCTAGGCAACCTTGGGGGGAGCTCTTTTCAGCTTTATTCTATGGTCTGATGATACCCTTTTTGCTTCTCTACATCAATATGCCAGAGGGATATTATGTCAGCCTGAAGATAAGTTTGAAGCTCATAGCTGTTAGATTTAATTTAATACCTTTAACAAAGGTGCTGCTGCTTTCTGTTAACCCAATATGTTGTACCG
>CAZMMB010000111.1:0-1411 GCA_964567325.1 uncultured Oscillospiraceae bacterium | reverse complement strand
CCTTTTACCGGCCACGACAATAGCCGGGATCATGCTGGCCAATAATATCTGCGATTTAGATAAGGATATAAAAGTAGGGAGATTCACCCTGCCCTATTACCTTGGGGAAAAGGCATTAAGGGTCTTTGAATGTACATATTATATCTGCTATTTGGCCACCCTGGCTATTGTACTATTGAAAGTATTGCCTCCAATAGTACTGGTATCTGTCTTGACAATAATACCGGTAAGGAGGAACATAAAGCTCTTTTTATCTAAACAGGTTAAGGAAAGCAGTTTTATGACATCTATATATAATTATATTATAATTATGGGGGTATTTATATTAGTAATTTTTATCGGCGGATTGATGGCTAGGTAGGAAATAATGAAATTTTATAAAAAAGCGGATTTAATAGTAATTTTGACCATTGCCTTAGTCGGCCTTGCCTCCTGGCTATTGTACAATCATTACACCGGTGACCAATCCCTCAGGGCCGAAATCTACTATTATTCTGAACTTATTGAAGTTATTCCCCTAGATAAATCTGAGGAGCGGACATTTTCCATAAAGGAAAATCCAAATATAATTTTTCAGATTGACCAAGAGGGTGGTATCGCTTTCATCGCGTCAGACTGCCCGGATAAAATATGCATAAAGACCGGTAGACTTCATAGGTCCGGAGAATATGCTGCCTGTCTTCCCAATGGTGTAATACTTAAAATTGTGGCTGCCGGTATAGCTGGTGATGATGATCTGGATATAGTAGTAGGAAACTAAGAAATGCAGGGTAAAATGTTAGACAGTAATTCTATTAACAAGTTAAATAGAAGCCAAGCTACAGTTCTTGCGGCTATGATTTTTGCTACTGCAATAGTACTATCTATAGTGGAAAATATGATGCCGCCATTGCCCTTACCTGTTCCCGGGGTCAAGTTTGGCCTATCTAACATAGCAGTAATGTACGCCTTGTTCTTTGTCGGAGGGAAATTCGCCTATGCTATTGCTTTTTTAAAGGGAGGATTTGTATTTATTACCAGAGGTGTAATTGCTGGTGCATTAAGTCTTTTTGGGGGAATACTATCGGTGACGGTGATGGTTTTGTTGCTTTGGATATTGAAAGAAAGAATCTCTTACCTCACCATTAGCATATTTGGTGCCCTATCGCATAATATTGGGCAATTCATTGTTATAATGATTATATACAGGGGTATGAGTATGTTACCCTATTTGCCGGTGTTACTGATTTCAGGGCTTATCGCTGGAATCGTAACATCATCTCTACTAAAGTTTATTCTTCCAGCTTTTAGAAGGCTGGTTTGAAATAAAAATAATTTATTTTTCGGAGGAGAAATATGAAAAGGAAATTGATTTTATTATTAGTATTGGCAATGGTAGTTTTTGCTTTTGCCGCTTGCGGAGGTAATACGA
>CAZMMB010000110.1:293-5862 GCA_964567325.1 uncultured Oscillospiraceae bacterium | reverse complement strand
TTTTTCAACCCCATAAGAAAGGCTGTCCCCTGCCACATCTGTGTTTTTTATCCATCGACCCGGTGTCCCGGAAAGATACTTATCATACTTTAATTCAATGCCAGATAATCCCCTATTATCATCAGTAGTGCTTCCTAAAACATGGGCTGCGAAGGACCCCATGGGATAATATCGCTTGACATCCTCAGCAATCGATATACCTGGAAGGCGGGCCTCTCTAATCCTATCCGCCCTCTCCTTATCCACATATTTAGCCACCCTGACAAGAGATTTTTTTGCAGATATTATCTCTAACACTTCTTCCTCATTCATCCCTAGTATTTCTGCTAAGATCCTTGCAGTCTTTTGTCTCTTTTCAATCCCTTCTTCTGTGGTTTTTGCAGATTTTACATCCCCCGGCCTTGCCCATATAGTGTTGGTAACGGCACTAATTGCCATCTCCTTCCCATTCCTATCATAAATAACACCCCTTTTAGCAGGTATTGGAGTGTCCATGGTTTGCTGTTCCACAGCCAATTTGGAATACCGGTCACCTGCTACCACCTGAATCCAACCAATACGAAATACCAAGCCGGTACATATGAGGCATATGGTCAAGAAAACAAATATCATCCTTCTTCTATTTCTGTTGCTACTAGTTACCATCTTTACTCCTTTGGGCTGGTATATCATATTGGGCAAAGTGTTCAATACACAATATCCGCAGTTATAAATTGCGGATATAATATCATAGTTAAGTATTCATTGGTATTGCTAATATTTACTACTAACTTCTAGTTTTTATGACTTCTTAGCCAAAGAAGATTACCTATAGGCCAATTCTTTTAGGGCAAGGGCAAATTCAGGCTTTTGCTTGTTATCAGGCCCTATGTATGATATTTGCTCTATTTCCGGGTACACCATCCCCAACTCATTTATAGCCCTATCCTCAATGAGGGTAATATTACATGCACTTTTCAAGGCCACATTGAGGTTTTCTATTTCTCCTTGGACCCTTTCTGTTTGACTGGTAAGTGAATTAATTTCGAATTTGATTTGGGCAGAATAAGCTCCTGTTATGACCAGGCAAATGCATAATGTTCCCACCAGCAGGATTATAGCAAGCAATTTAATCTTATCTAAAAGTCTAATACTAGTGTGGGCTTTCTTACTTTTCTTTACTTTCTTAGGGGGAGGGGTTGGTTTCATATCTAAACCGTATCTCTTGTAAGATTTTTGATATTCATACCATTTTTCTGCAGGCATCATCTTCTTTACCTCTTCTCAATTATTCTAAGCTTGGCGCTCCTGGCCCTCGGGTTGCTTTCAAGCTCTGCTTCATCAGGTCTAATAGGCTTTCTTGATATCCGGCTTACATCCGATGTTTTTCCACACACACAGGCGGGGAAATCCTTGGGGCAGGTGCAGGCTTGCATTCTTTCCCTGTATTTTTCTTTTACAATCCTATCCTCTAAAGAATGAAAGGTAATTATGCATAGTCTTCCACCGCTTGCTAATTTATCAACGTACCTGTCCACAGCCCTTTCCAATTGACCAAGTTCATCGTTTACAGCAATTCTTATGGCCTGAAAAGTCCTTTTAGCCGGGTGGGGACCTTCCCTTCTTGCAGCGGCCGGTATAGCCATTTTTATTATGTCAACCAATTCACCTGTAGTCTTAATAGGCTTTTTTTCTCTTTCCCTTATAATGAACTTTGCTATCCGGGAAGCCCATCTTTCCTCACCGTACTTATAAATGATTTCCCTCAATTCACCCTCTGACCATTGGTTAACGATTATGTCAGCTGTTAGAGGATCATTTACATTCATGCGCATATCTAATTTTCCTTCATTCATGTAGGAAAATCCTCTTTTAGGGTTGTCCAGCTGAAAAGATGATACGCCTAAATCTAAGACCGCTCCGTCTATACTTTCAATTTCTAAATCCGCCAGCACCCTTTCAATATTCTCAAAATTTTCTTGGATGAAAAATTTCCTGCAATCGTATTCCTTCAAGTGTTTTCTAGCTGCAGATAGGGCATCTATATCCCGGTCAATTCCTATAAGGGTCCCGTGGCCACTCAGCCTTTGACATATCCCAGCGGAATGTCCTCCCCCTCCTAGGGTCCCATCAACATATATGCCTTTATCCTTTATTTTCAAATTGTCTATTACTTCATCATATAAGACAGATTTATGCCTGTATTCCACCAGAGTCCGCCTCCTGCCTATATTCCATCAAAGTCTACTTTCTGCCCACCTATATGCCCAGCTTCGCCTCTTGCCTATATTCCCAGCTCCGCCATTTTCTCTGCTATATCATCGTAACTGAGATTTTCATCTCCATAATTTTGCCATTCAGATTTGCTCCATATTTCCACCCGGCTCATAACTCCGATTGTGACTACTTCCTTTTCTATCCTGGCATGGTCTTTAAGGTTCTGTGGTATACCTATTCTTCCTTGTTTGTCTATCTCACATTCAACGGCACTGGAAAAGAAATATCTAACAAATGCCCTTGCATCCTTGCTTGCAACAGGCAGGTTGATAAGCTTGTCCTCAAATTTCTTCCACTCTTCTTGGGAAAAAATAAAGAGACAATTGTCTAAGCCTTTGGTTAGGATAAATTTATAACCCAATTCATCTCTGAATTTGGAAGGTACTATTATCCTGCCCTTAGCATCTATAGAATGTTGATATTCGCCAATAAACATACCCTTACCTCAATTGCGGTCCAATTGACTCCACTATACCCCACTTTGCTCCACATGGCAACAAAAGTATTAAAAAAAGTGGGCGAAAAAACCCACTTTTTTTTAACTATTTATTTTATATTCTTTTTAGGTCCAGGAACTAGTGATTCAAATCAAGCTTTTGTAGTCTGTTTACACCAGTCCACTATTTGTAGTATTTATGATTATTTTTTCTTCCTGGCAACCCTGTCGCTCTCCTTCTCCTTTTCCTTAACATATACCAACATGCTATTGCCATGCCTTACCGATTTGATTTGCAAGCACTCTATCGACCTGATAAAAGGAGTAAGTTTTTTAAAGCCAAAGTTTCTCACGTCGAAATCAGGATACCGTTTTATGAGCATATTCCCAATATCCCCTATAAACACCCAATCATCCTCGTCCGAATTTTCCCTTATAATAGTCATAACCGCCTCTTTTATAGTCTCAAAGGGTGTCATTTCCGGTTTTAAACTATCCGGTTCATCTTCCTCAAAACCTTCCGGTAGGGGTATTACAAGCTTTTCTTTCTTTATTTGGTCCGTTTTAGACCTTATCAATCTATCTCTTATCTTTTCCTCTTTATCTTCGTCTTCTTCCACCGATTCCTTGGCCAATATGTCTAAGTATTTAAACTTGTTGCATGCGACGATGAAGGCTTTAGGAGTCTTTCTTTCTCCCATGCCCACTACATCCATTCCCGACTCTCTAAGCCTGGATGCCAATCTAGTAAAATCGCTATCGCTGGTCACCAGGCAAAAACCATCCACATTCCCCGAATAAAGTATATCCATGGCATCAATAATCATCGCTGCATCGGTAGCATTCTTACCTGTTGTATATCCATACTGTTGAATGGGGGTTATAGAATATTCCAATAATACCTTTTTCCAATTGGATAAGGCTGGCTTTGTCCAATCCCCATATATTCTTTTATAGGTTGCCACACCCTCATTAGATATTTCATCAAGTATGAATTTTATATATTTATCTGATATATTGTCCGCATCTATCAATACGGCAAATCTGTGTTCATTAGCCATTAGTCCTGCCTTTCTTCATAGGATTCCAGACCCTCCCTAAACTTAAATTAATAATAACATAGTATTTTATCCCAAACAAGAAAAAGACAAGCAAAACATTAACAACGGCAGATGTTGGTTACTGTCCACGTTCACACCCCATATGAATCCAGTCCACTGCGATGAGCGTGAACAGTAACAGGTGTTGTGATTACACTCATACCTGGCATGACCAATGGACCCCCCCTCTTGCAAAATGTGCAGTCAGTTTTGCAACTAACCCCCCTTGCAAAAAGTATTGCATATAATGAGCAAAATTTACACTTGTGTGTGGAAAAACCAGTCGAAAAGTACACACAACCGTAAATATTGTTCATATTTGATCATTTTAAGCGAAAAATCCACACACAACCGTAAATTCTGTACAAAATATGCCAAAGTAATATTTGACGGAAGGCGGGGGGAAAGTCTAGCCAAATAAACCCTTTCCATGATTTTGCTTAAACTATTTATAAAAATCTTACAATTTGGTCTTTGCTGAACGAAAATTCAAGATTATATACTTGCACATACAGGTTTTTTAATATATCATTTATTGTTAGATAACACTAATGATTTCAGCAAAGGACCCTGGGAGAACCCAATGTTTTTATTTGAACCGAACCCTATAGCATTCACAATATTAGGTCAGGATATACGATGGTATGGTGTCTGCATAGCAACAGGCATGTTGCTTGGTCTTTTAATTGCCTATCAAAGGGCTCCTAGACATAGGATACCCGCTGAACGAGTTATAGATCTAGCACTGATTTCGATTCCCGCAGGGATTATTGGGGCCAGGCTATACTATGTTATTTTTAATTGGGAATACTATGGAGGAGACTTCTTTAAAATTATCAACCTTCGAAACGGTGGGCTAGCAATCCACGGAGGACTACTTTTAGGTATCGGTACTGCTGCCCTATTCTGCAGACTATGGAGGATATCTCCACTGAACCTTTTAGATTTAATGGTCCCATCCATAGCATTGGCCCAAAGCCTGGGAAGATGGGGTAATTTTTTCAATGGTGAGGCCCACGGTGGGCCAACCGATTTACCTTGGGCGATTTTGGTTGATGGACAAAAGGTACATCCTACATTCCTTTATGAATCCATATGGTGTCTGCTTCTATTCTTTGTTCTTATATACATTGATAATCGGAGTACATTCGTCGGTAGAACTTTCTACGCCTACTTAGTACTATATTCTCTTGAACGCTTCCTAGTAGAGCAACTAAGGACCGACAGCTTAATGATAGGCAACTTTAGAGCAGCACAAATAGTCAGCGCCCTGGTTTTTATAATCTTTCTGCTTATCTGGATTCCCAAAGAACGAAGATTCGGCCGAAGGAATCGATTATTCTATTGACAAGGAGATTTTAATGAAACTTGGTATTGTAGGCTTGCCCAATGTAGGCAAGAGCACACTTTTTAATGCAATTACAAAAGCTGGAGCAGAAGCAGCCAATTATCCATTTTGCACAATTGAGCCTAATATAGGTGTAGTTGCTGTCCCCGATGAAAGGCTATATGTCTTATCTGAAATGTTCAACTCAAGAAAAATTGTACACACTGCAATAGAATTCTATGATATAGCAGGTCTTGTTAAGGGAGCCTCCAAGGGAGAAGGATTGGGTAACAAATTCCTAAGCCACATTCGTGAGGTTGCAGCAATAATCCACCTTGTGCGTTGTTTTGAAGATCCAAATGTAGCACATGTTGATGGCAGGGTTTCTCCCCTGTCCGATATAGAGACGGTGAATCTGGAGTTGGTTTTTTCTGATATTGAGCTAATAGA